>DASUBK010000510.1:0-9632 GCA_035763305.1 Terriglobales bacterium
CAGCGGGTTGGCGGTGGCGCAGTAGATGGAGCACACCTCGGGCACGCGGCGGATCACGTTCAGCAGGTTCACCGGTTACGCCTGGCGGAGGAAGAGCACGAAGATGTGCCCGGCGGCGATCTTCTGCGCGGCGGCGATGGCGGCCCGCTGCAGTTCGGAGTCGTTGCCGTCGCCGCGGGTGAGGCAGGGGCCGGAGGCCTCGTTGAAGGCCAGGCCGAACTTCGCCTGCGGCACGGTGTTCACCACGGCTTCGTAGAGGTCCTCGACCGTCTTGATGAAGTGCGTCTGCCCGATGATGACGTTGGAATCGGAGGGAAGATCGATCGTTATGGCATGGAGGTCGAGCATGGGAGCTCCTGGTTCCGCAGGTTTTGAATTGTAATCGCGCGACGCACGCCAAGGGACGCGAAGGAGAATTTCACCGCAAAGGACGCAAAGGACGCAAAGGATCGCAAAGGAGAATCGCACATCCCGTGGCGTTCCTTTGCGTCCTTTGCGGTGAATCTTACGCCGTCACGCTGATGCGGCAATCGAGGAACTCGCAGCCTTTGGCGGAGATGGCGACCGACGCGCCGTAGCAGACCACCAGGTCGGCGTGCTCGAGGAAACGCACCCAGCCGGCAAAGGAGGAGCCGTCGTAGAGTTCGGGAAAGCGGCGCGCCTGCTGCTGGTAAACCAGGCGCAGCTCTTCCACGTCCAGACCCTCGCGGCCGGCGGTGCGAATGTGTTCGAGCACTGCAATTTGCGTGTCCCAAAGGGCGGCGGTGGCGGGTTCGAAGGCATCCAGCAGCGAGATCACCGTGAACGGTTTGCCGGGCCCAAGCTCGAGCATGACGGCCGGACGAGAATGGCGGCGCTGCAGCTCGCGGTCGCGCGCCAGGCGGGACGCAGCCCAGGTGCACACCATGGCGCTCACCATGAGTACGGCGGGAAGGGCGATGAAGATGAACAACAGCGTCGCCATAAGCCACCTCGGCGGATCACCCCATGATCTCGCGTACGGGGATTGCGGGTCAGTGAGCGGCGCGCCCTGCTATTGTGACCCTTTCCCGCCAGAAAATCCATCAGGCTGCGCGTCGCGCGGGAGGCGCCTCGGCTGGGGAGCGGCGAGGCCTCGCCAGTATCAGCAAGACAATAATGCCAAAGCTGACCAGCGCCAGCAGCCCAACCACGAACATGCCCAGCGTGCTGCGGGACTGCGGCAGAGAGGCCAGAGTCAATACCTGGCCGTTAGGCGCCAGCCACTGCACCCGTGGGCCGTCGGTGAAGGGTGTGTTGGGCTCCTCGAGGACGAACACGTCAGTGCCCGCCACGGCCACCCCCACCGGACCCCAGCGCCAATCCAGTTGCAGCAGAGTCGCGACCTGCCCCCCGGGCGTGACCTTCAGCACCGTGCCATTACTGAAATGAGCAACATAGACGGCGCCGCGCTCGTCCACCGCCAAGCCGGACATGGGATTCAGACTTCCCAGCTTGTGGCTTTGCGGGAAAGCGGAGAGCACGCTGCCCTGGGCGATGGTGGTAACCATGCCGCTGGGGAGAATCATGCGTATGCTGTCCTCGTCGGCAACATAGATGGCGCCGCCCGGGCCGACGGCCATGCCGCCGACGCTGGCGAACTGCGCCTGGTGGGCCAGGCCGTCGCGATGCCCCCAAGCTCCTCCGGCGACCACGGACACCTCGCCCTCCGGAGTGCGTCGCAGCAGGTAGCTCTCGGCCTGGCGATGATCGCCGCTTCCGACCCACGCGTAGGTATTACCGGCTTCGTCCTGGAGGCAACCGGTACCGCGCGGCAGGGCCGCGGTGGGAGCGACGATGTCGGTCACCTTGCCTTCGGGAGTCGCGCTCCACAAGCTGTAGAGCTGCTGCTTCTGCCGCGCGTCCCAGAACTGGTGGTTGCCGCAGAGATTGCCCTGGGCATCGAGCGCCAAGGTGGTGGGGTTCTTGCCGGTGACGAATTTCGTAACCGAACCGTCGGCGGCGATCTTCCACACCGCGCCATTGCCGGCGAAGTAGACCTGGCCCTTGGGGTCGACGGCGAGCGGAGAGCCGATCTGCGCGCCGGCGGCTACGATGAGAAGGATCAACAAAATCGGAAGGACAACTGCGGCTCGCCTCATGACGCACCTCCTGCGGCGAGAAAGTTGGCGAATTCAGAAGAGGCGGAAGTTCACCTCCACGCTGACCTGGACGGCAACGGGCACGCCGTCCTTGCGCGCCGGCTCGAAGCGCCAGCGCTTCACGGTGCTGATGGCGCTCTCATCCAGGCCCATGCCCAGGGAGCGCTGCACGCGAACTTGCTGCGGACGGCCATCGGAGCTGATCACCATCCACAGCACCACCGTGCCCTGATACTTGGCCTTGCGGGCCTCTTCGGTGAATTCCGGTTCCGGCGCGTACAGCACGCGCGGCGCGGAGATGCCGCCGCCCACCCGGTAGACGCCGCCGCCGATGCCGCCGCCGGAGCCCGGGCCCACACCGGGCCCGTGTCCGGAGCCCACGCCGCCGCCGCTGCCGCTGCCGATCCCGCCACCGTAGCCAGGACCATTGGACGGCGGGCCCAGCACGGAGGAGAGCGGGTCGCCCAAGGGGCCGGTATGCGGCAGAACGATGCTCGGGGGAACCACGACCGTCGGCTCGATGGCAAGAATGGGATTGGGGTTGCGAATTACCACCGCGGGCGGCGCCAGCTGCTGGTTCGATTGTTTCGGCAAAGCGCCTTTGGGAGCGGCCAGCTTGTCGCGATCGCCGCCGCCTCCGCCGCCAGCGGCACGATCGGGCGCGGCGGGCAGGATGTAGGGGCTGATGTCGACCACCGAGGCGGTCATACGCGCGATTTCAGCGCGGTGCCGGACTACGTAGACGCCGGAGGTCAGCAGCAGGATCGTGGCCAGCGTATGCAGCAGGAAAGAAAGAAGAAAGGGATTGCCGCGCATGGCATAGAGGCCCGCATCCCTGGCGAACAGGGTGGGCATGAAGCCGTCGTACGCGGAGGGCAGCTCCTCCGCGGGGGTGCGCGAAGCGAGCTTGGTCATATTCAATTCGACTATAGGGCTGCGCGCAGCAGAAGGAGCGTCATGTTTCGCCGGGGAACAGAAAACAGTTTCGAAATGGGAGAAGGGAAGCGGCGCGGAACTGCGCAGGGGTGAGTTTGGTGGCGGGCTGCGCACACGTTTTCGCTTGGAGCCGCTCCATGGGTGCGCTCTAATGCTGCACACGGGGTGAGCCATGAGGGACAAAGTCTTCCGCTCTGCAGGTTTGGCACTGTTAGGAGTCGCTGTCGCCGTATCCGCCATGGCGCAGGGCAGCGGCGTCGGCGAGGTGTCGTTCGCCAATTCCGGCTCGCCCGCCGCCCAGGCGGATTTTCTCCACGGCCTGGCGCTGCTGCACGACTTCGAATATGCGGATGCGGCAGCCGCCTTCCGCCGGGCGCAGGCGGCCGATCCGAGCTTCGCCATGGCTTATTGGGGCGAAGCCATGACGTACAACCACCCGCTATGGGCGCAGCAGGACGCATCTGGCGCCCGTGCCGTGCTGCAGCGGTTGGCGCCCACCCCGGAGGAGCGGCAGGCGAAGGCCAAGACGGCGCGCGAAAAGGCGTACCTGCGCGCGGTCGAAATTCTCTACGGCGATGGCGACAAGTACGCGCGCGACGACAAGTACTCCGCCGCCATGGCGGAGGTGCATCGCGACTATCCCGACGATGTGGACGCCACCGCGTTCTATGCCCTTTCCATCCTCGGCACCGCGCACACCCGCGACTTCGCCACCTACATGCGCGCCGCCGCGCTGCTGGAGGAAGTCTTTCCCACTCACCAGCACCATCCCGGGGTCGTGCACTACCTGATTCACTGCTACGACGATCCGATTCACGCGCCGCTGGGATTGCGCGCCGCGCGCCTGTACTCCCAGGTCGCGCCGGAGGCCGCGCATGCCCAGCACATGACCTCGCACATCTTCGTCGCCATGGGGATGTGGGACGACGTCGTCGCCGCCAACGAGATGGCGGTGCGGGTTTCGGAAGAACACCTGAAGGACCGCTACTCGCTCTGCGGCCATTATCCCTTCTGGCTGGAGTATGGATACCTTCAGCAGGGCAGAGTGGCGAAGGCGCGCCAGGTGCTGGACGCCTGCCGCGCTACCCTGCGGCCGGGAAACCCCGGGCTGGAATCCAGTTATGCCGAGATGCGCAACCGCTTCCTGCTGGATTCGGAGCGCTGGGACGACGAAACGGCGCGCGCGCCGCTGGCGCCGGCCAGCGATCCCGAGGTGCGGGTCACGTACTTGTTCGGCAGCGGCTATGCGGCGGCGCGGCGCGGGGATCTCGCCGCCGCCCGCGAAGCGCTGGACGGGCTGCGCTCCGCGGCTGCCGCGGTGAACGGCGATGGCCAGGAAGCGAAGCGGGCGCAGATCCTGCAGGAAGAGCTGACCGCGCTGCTCGAGTCGCGAAGCAATCACGTCGACGATGCCATTGCCCGGCTACACCGCGCCTCGGAGATGGATCATGGGATGGCCTTCGAGTTCGGGCCGCCGTTCGTCGACAAGCCGGTGGACGAATTGCTGGGTGAGGTGCTGCTGGCGGCGAAGCGTCCGGGGGAGGCGCAGAAGGCGTTCGCCAGCGCGCTGGCGCGAACTCCGGGACGGGTGCAGTCGCTGCGCGGGCTGGAGGCAAGTGCGCGGCTGGCGGGCGATCGGGAAGCAGCAGGCGCGGCGGCGGAACAGTTGGCACAGGCGCTGCGCAAGGCGGACGGAGCGAAATAAAACTTCGATGGTGCCCCACATCTGCCCGGTTTTGGCAGATGTGGGGCACCATCAGCGAGGAAGCGGTCCGCTCATTGCCCGACGACGATGAGCGTGAATGTGCCGGGGATCATCTTGGGGCGCTGCCGCGGCTGGCCCTCGACCGGCGCGGGCGCGGGTTCGAACTCCGCTGTCACCAGGTAAATCTTGTGCGTCTTGGGATCGAGTTCCATGGTGCGCGCGCCGCGTTGCGTCTCCAGCGTCTGCACCACGGTGTACTGGTCCGGCGAATCCTCGTGCGCGATGGTCAGGGTGCCGTCGCCGCCGTTGGAGCTGAAGACCAGCTGCGACGCGGGATCGAAGCGGTTGGCGTCCACGCCCGGCCCGATGGGAATGTGGGCCACGGTCTTGCCGCTGTCGGCGTCGGTTACGGTAATCACCTTGTTGCGGCAGCCGGAGAAGAGTCGGCGGTGTGCGACGTCGAAGGCCAGACCGCTGGGTGACTCGCAGCCATCCATCTTCCACACGTTCTTCTTCTGCAGCGTTTTCGAATCGAAGGAGAAGAGCTCCGCCGTGTCCTCATTGTTGACGAAGATCGTGCCCTTGCCGTCGGGCTGGGCGAATTCCGGCTTGCCGCCGATCTCGACGGTGCCGTCCACCTTGCCGCTCTTGGCGTCCACCGCGGTGGCGTCCTTGCTGCCGGCATTGAAGGTGAAGACGCGGTCGGAGGCGGGATCGAAGATGATCGCATCGGGGCGGGTGCCGACCTTCACCGGCTCCGACGTTTGCAGCGTCTTGGGATCGAAGGGCGTGACCGTGCTCGAGCCGCCGTTGCTGGTGTAGCCCTTGTGATCCTTATCGGAGATGGCGACGCCGTGTACGCCCTGGGTGTTGGGAATGTCGCCCACCACCTTGTTGGTGTTGGTGTCGAGCACCATGACGTGCGTACCGCGAGAGATGTACAGGCGATGCGCGCTGGAATCCACGTAGAGGTAGTCCCAGCCGCCTTCGCCGCCCAGCTTGATCTTGTCGAGCACTTTGTATTGCGGCGCGCCGGCAGCGAACGCGATGGCAGCCGTGAACAGCAGGACGAGGACCGTGCGTAGCAGCGATTTCATGAATCTCTCCTCTGCTTACTCGTTGACGAGGCAGCGGCAGGCTAACGCCTCGAACCTTAACGCTAGCTGAAGATGGTTTCGGAGGTTTCGGACGTTGCGAAGGTTTCACCGAGATCCCCGAAGTGTTCAATCCCCAACGCCTAATGTCCCGGTCGCTCCGGCGGCGCGGAGTAGGCGGCGGCAGCAATCTCGCCCAGCGCCTGGCCGACGATCTTGGTCGTCGCCTCGGGATCGCTCAGCGGAACGGCCACGCGGTTGGCATAGATGGCGAAGGCGAGCTGCCGCCCGTCCTGCGTGGTGATGTATCCCGCCAGGCCTTTGCCGGTGACCATGAGGTTCTTGTCGAGCGCGTTGTAGGCGCCGAAGGTGCCAGTCTTGGCAAATACGTGCCCTGCCGCGGGTGAGCCGGTCTGGATGTTGTAGAGCGTGCCGTCATGGCCGAGGATCGGCAGGGCGTCGTGAAACACCTGGAAGTTCGGTTGGCGCGCCATGTAGGCAAGGTAATGGACCACCAAATCGGGGGCGTAGAACGCCGCTTGCGAGCCGCCCGCGCCATCGCCCTGAGAAGCGCCGGACAGATCGAGGCCGGCTTTCTGCAGGAAGTCGTGTTCGAGATCGAAGCCGGCCTGCAGCGGGTTAGCCTTGTCGTGGCCGAGGGTCGCACCCAGAAAGTACGGCATCATGCTGGCGTGCAGGTTCTGGCTGACCTTCAACGTGACCTTGAGTTCCTGCGCAAACGGCGGGGAGACATGCTCCGCGACTAAGTCTTCGGGCGTGTAAGCCGCGGCCATCGCGGAAAAATTGGTGTTGTCGGGGAGGGGAGCGAAGTCGGCGGTGATGCCGGCCTGGCGCAGCTCTTCGACGAAGGTCATCTCCGCGAAGCGAGTAGGACTGGGCACGCGGTAGGCAAAAAGAATTTGCGGTTTTCCCACCGGCATGCTGCCGACGACGTTCACGGTGTGGCTGCCGTCGGGATTGGTGACGTCGTCGCGAAAGTGGATTTCGGGATCGGAGTCAGCGGCGCCGGTGGTCGCTTTATTGACGAAGTGTACGTAGGCGGTCTGGGGAGAGATATTGAGCGATACCGCTCCACCCTGCGCCGCCGCCGGTGAAGCGGTCACGTCCACGATGTTGTCGTTCACCACGATGGGAGAGATGACGACGCCGGTACCCAGTTCCTTTTCGCCCTCGGGAAACAAAGTCGCATCCACCAGCACCCGGCCGGCGATTCGCTTAATGCCTTTAGCCGCTACCTTCTGGGCAAGTTCCTTGATGACTGCGAGCGGGTCTCCGGGAACGGCGCGGGTGTCGGGACTGCCGGCGTAGGCGTGGTCCTCGTTCTCGAAGGCCAGCGTGCCGTCGGGCTGAATGCGGTTGGAGAGGTCGGGATCGCCGCCGGCGACCAGGATGAGATCGCCGGTCAGGGTGCCGTCCGGAGCGATGTTGCCGGTGCGGTAGACGCGGGTGTGGAAGCGGTAATCGGCGCCGAGCAACTGCAGCGCCGTGCCCTCGGTGAACAGCTTGGTGGTGGAGGCGGGAGTGAATAGCTTGTCGGCGTTGAGCTGGTAAATCGCGCGGTTCGACTGCAGGTCGTAGAACTCGATGCCGAACATGCCGTGCAGGAACTCGGGGCGGGTGATGATCTTGTCGATGCGCTGCGAAAGGGTTTGCGCGGCGGCGGTGGCGCAGAGCATCAACACCGCAACCAGGCGGCGACAGGGAAGCATGGGAAACCTCGGGTCGCGAGATGAAATGGCCGTCCATCTTCGCAACCGGACGCGCCGGCGGCAACAGATTTCTACTCACGCCCCGAAAGCGGCCACGGATTTCACAAATCCACACGGATAGACTTCATAAGAAAACAATCCGTATGAATCGGTGAAGTCCGTGGGTTGTTTCGAATCCGCTATTGCGCGACCGCGGACTGCTGCGCCGCCGCGGGGATGGCCGGAGCCGAGGTGGCGACCTGGTAGTCCTTATATACGGTGATGTGGAACACCGCCTGGTGGAACTCTTCTTCGACGTCCAGCAGGCCGGCCTGCTGCATCTTCAGCAGCTGCTGGCGCGACCAGGTCAGCTCTTTGCGGGTCAGGCCCTTTTTGCTGATGTCCACAGTGGCGCCGCTCAGGTGCGGGGACGCCAGTTCTCCCGACTCGGCGGCGGCGTTGCCGTTCACCCGCAGCAGGTGCCGCTGCACTTCGACCGTGCGCACCGCCGAGGTCACTTCCAGCGGGCGGTGGAACACGGCATAGAATTTGTCGGCGAAGTCCTGCACGAATTCCGCCGTCCACGGCCGGCAGTAGCGGCGCTCTTCGGGAAGGGAATCGGACACCGACGCGCTGCGCGTTTCGGGCAGGGCCACGAGCTGGTTGCTCTGCACCATCTGCTGCAACTGGTCGTCGTCCTGAATGCGCTCCAAGTTGTCCTCATCCAGGCGGACGTTCTGCCGCAGCAGCGATTCGCGCGAGCCCTTGATGGGGCTGAAGTACACCAGCCGGCGCACCCGATGATGAGTGCGGGCCCGCCGCACCACGCGATAGTGCGCCCGGCGCACCACCGCCTTGGCGTTCAGCATCAGGGGGCACAGCAGCAGGAAGATGTAGGACAGGACCCGAATGGCGCGCATTGGAACCGTGCAACTCCTCGATTTTCGTCCCCTCGCGCGCGCCTCCGGCCAGAGCAGCGCTTCGCGAGTACCCGCACGATACCCTAAGATGCTGCTGCTGCGCATCAGGGAAAACTCCTAGCGGAACCCGAAAGGTAAATTTTTTTGCTACGGGCAGCCAACTTCTCGGAAGCCAACGACTGGTTTTCCAGTACGTCAGTATGTCGGTACCTCGATTTCGAGACGTCTCTGCGCTGCAACACGCATGCGAGCGCCGAAATATTGAGTTACTGACCTACTGAAAATACCGGTTTTCGTCGTGTTCACCCCTCACACCGGAATGTGACGCCGGTCATACCCCCCTGGGTCGTGGCGGTTCGACAATCTGCTACAGGTTGCCGGCCGCTTTCTCATGCGCGGCCCGGCAGGGAGAGTCCGGCGCGCTGCGCGCGTGTTCCAGGCCGCTCCCACACCAGCGCAACTCAGGCTTCCGCGCGGTTCGCCTCAGCGGCCCCGCGGCCTATCCGACAGGAGAGCGCCAGTGGCAAAAGGTACGGTCGCAATCGCCGTGGAGCGGTGCAAGGCGTGCGGTTTCTGCGTCGAGTTCTGCCCCACCAAGGTCCTTGCCCTTTCTTCCGCCTTCAATTCCAAGGGCTACCACCCGCCGCACATGATCGCCCCGGAGAAGTGCTCCGGCTGCGACCTGTGCGGCATGTACTGCCCCGACTTCGCCATCTACGGCTACCGGCTCGGCAAAGCCCAGGAGACGCCGCATGCAAGCTGATCCCGCCGGCGTGCTGACCGGCATTCATTTTCTCGACGGCGACCATGCCTGCTGCGAGGGCGCGCTGGCGGCCGGAGCGCGCTTTGCCGCCGGCTATCCCATCACCCCCTCGACCGAGGTGGTCGAGCGCTTTGCCCACCGCATTCCCACCGTCGGCGGCATGTTCATCCAGATGGAAGACGAGTTGGCGGCGTCCATCACCATCCAGGGCGCGGTGTGGGGCGGCGCCAAGGCGTTCACCGTCACCTCGGGGCCGGGCTTTTCGCTGATGATGGAGCACATCGGCTATGCCGCCATGACGGAGACGCCGTGCGTCTTCGTCAACGTGCAGCGCGGCGGCCCTTCGACCGGCCTGCCCACGCTGCCGGCGCAGGCCGACATGATG
>DASUBK010000511.1:0-23587 GCA_035763305.1 Terriglobales bacterium
CGGCTCCGTGGGCGCGCTCGCCGTTGCCCCTTCGGACCCCAACATTATTTATGTGGGCAGCGGCGAGGGTATTCGCCGCCCCGATCTCTCCGTCGGCGACGGCATCTACAAATCCACCGACGCCGGCAAGACATGGACGCACCTCGGCCTGCGCGACGCCCAGCAGATCAACGCCATCATTATCGATCCGCGCGATCCCAGCCGCCTCTTCGTCGCTGCGATGGGACACCCGTACGGGCCCAACGCCGAGCGCGGCGTCTTCCGCTCCACCGACGGCGGACAGACCTTCAGCAAGGTCCTGTACAAGGACGAAAACGTGGGCGCGATCGATCTGGCTTTCGATCCCGCCAACTCGCAGACCATCTACGCGTCGCTATGGAATTCGCGCCGTCCACCGTGGACCACCGGCGGCGCGATGAACGGTCCCGGCAGCGGGCTGTACAAATCCACCGACGGCGGTAATACCTGGAACCAGCTCACCGGTGGGCTGCCCACGGAAGCGCAAGGCCTGGGCCGCATCGGCATTACGGTTGCGCCCAGCGATCCCTCGCGCCTCTACGCGTGGGTGTCGGCGGACCCCGCCAACGGCGGCATCTTCCGCTCCGACGATGCGGGCCAGGATTGGCGGCGGGTGAGCAACGAGCAGCGCGTGTGGGGACGCGGCGACGATTTCGCCGTCCTGCGCGTCGATCCCAAGAATAAGGATGTTCTCTACGCCGCCAACACTTCGACCTATCGCTCGACCGATGGTGGCACGTCCTGGACCGCGATCAAGGGCGCGCCCGGGGGCGACGACTATCACAACATCTGGATCAATCCCGACAACCCGGACATCATGCTCTTCGGCGTGGATCAGGGCGCGACCATCACCGTCAACGGCGGCGCAACCTGGAGTTCCTGGTACAACCAGCCGACGGCGCAGTTCTACCACGTCTCCACCGACAACCGCTTTCCCTACTGGGTGTGCGGAGGGCAGCAGGAGAGCGGCTCCGCCTGCACCCGCAGCCGCAGCGACTACGGCGCCATCACCTTCCGCGACTGGCACACCGTCGGCACCGAGGAGTACGGCTACGTCGCTCCCGACCCGCTGCATCCCGGCGTCTTCTTCGGCGGCAAGGCCACGCGCTACGACGAGCGCACCACGCAGACGCAGGAGGTTTCTCCCGAGGCCGTGCGCAGCGGCAAGTATCGTTTCAACCGCACCGCGCCGCTGGTGTTCTCCGCCGCCGATCCGCGCGCGCTGTATCTCGGCTCCAACGTGCTGTTCAAGACCACCAACGGCGGCCGGAGCTGGGAGATCGTCAGCCCCGACCTGACGCGAGAGAATCCCGGCGTGCCGGCGAATCTCGGCATCTTTGCCCAGAACCGCGAGGCGCAGACTCCGCACCGCGGCGTCATCTACTCCATCGCGCCCTCGCCCAAGGACCCCAACCTCATCTGGGTCGGTACCGACGACGGTGTGATCCAGGTCACGCGCGACGGTGGCAAGAACTGGAGCAACGTCACCCCGCCGGATCTGACCGCCTGGTCGAAGGTGGCGCAGATGGACGCCTCGCACTTCGACCCGCAGACGGCGTACGCGGCGATCAACCGCTTCCGCCTCGACGATCTGCGCGCTTACATCTACCGCACGCACGACGGCGGCCGCACCTGGCAGAAGATCACCACCGGCATTCCGGACGACGCGCCGGTCAACGTGGTGCGGGAAGACCCGGTGCAGAAGGGGCTGCTCTTCGCCGGGACCGAAAAAGCCGTCTGGTTCTCGGTGGACGACGGCGATCACTGGCAGTCACTGCAGCTCAATCTACCCATCACATCCATGCGTGATCTCGTTATCCACGGTGACGACGTGGTGGTCGGCACGCACGGGCGCTCGTTCTGGATTCTGGATGACGTCGCGCCCCTGCGCCAACTGGCATCGCTGAACGCGAGCGCGCCACACCTGTTTGCGCCGGCGACCGCGGTACGCGTGCGCCGCAGCACCGCCAGCGACACTCCACTGCCGCCCGAGGAACCCGCGGGTCAGAATCCGCCCGACGGCGCCATGATCGATTACTACCTGCCTTCCGCCCCAAGTGGTGGGGTGGTGCTCGACATTGTGGATGGCTCCGGCAAGGTGGTGCGCCGCTACGCCAGCGACGACAAGCCCGAGCCCATCGATCCCAAGGAACTGAATGTCCCGACGTACTGGGTGCGCCAGCCCAAGGTCCTCTCCGCCGCGCCCGGCATGCACCGCTGGATCTGGGACCTGCACTTCGCGCCGCTGGCTTCGCTCGAGTCCGGCTATCCCATCTCCGCGATTCCGCACGACACGCCGCGCGAGCCGCTGGGAGTGCGCGCGCTGCCCGGCCGCTACACGGTTCGCCTCACGCTTGACGGACGTTCGTTCACGCAGCCATTGACCGTCGACATGGATCCCCGCGTCACGGCATCGGCCGCTGACCTCAATCGCCAATTCGCGCTCGAAAACCGCCTTGCCGACGCGCTGCGCCAGGATCTCGCCGCGCTCGATCAGGTCCGCTCCGTGCGCCAGCAACTGGCGAAGAACTCCGGCGCGCTCTCGGAGCAGGCGAAGCCCTTCGTGGACGCTCTCGCGGCCTTCGAAGGCGGACGTGGCGGGCGCCGCGGAGCTTCGGGCAGCGGCTTTTCCCCGCTGAACGCCAATCTGACCGCCGTCTACTCCGTGGTGGATAGCGCCGACGCCGCGCCGACCACCCAAGCCGAGCAGGCCGCCGACACGTTCCTTCGCGACCTCCAGCAGGAGTTGATCGCCTGGCAGCAGTGGCAGACGCAGCAGCTGCCGTCGTTGAACAACCTGTTGCGGCAATCCAACCTGCCGCCGATCACGGTTCCGCCGGCGCGGCCGTAGCTCGCCGATTCTTGCTGTACCCCGGCCGCCCCCGGCCGGGGTCTTCTTTGTGGGGACGGCGAAGAGCCGGAGGGCCCGCCGGCAGGATGCCGGCGCTACAATCGGCAATCGGCAATCGGCAATCGGAAATCGGAAATCATTCCCGTTCGTTTTCGCACAGCCAATCCCAATCGCGAACACTCCGCCGGCGGCGCCTTGTCCCTAAGCCTCGTCCTCTCAACGCTGGATTTTGGCTGCTTCCGTGCTAACCAGGGAGGCTGTAGACCGTCTACACCCAAGGATGTAGGATCTCTACATGCCTCCGAAAACGCGCTACCAGAACCGCATCGAGCTGCTCCAGGGAACCCTGGACCTGCTGATCCTGCAGACCCTGCAGTGGGGCCCGCAGCACGGCTACGGGATCACGCAGGCGATTCGTCTCAACTCCGGCGACGTGCTCAGCGTGGACACGGGCTCGCTCTATCCCGCGCTGCACCGCCTGGAGCGGCAGAAATTGATCAAGTCCGACTGGAGGATGTCGGAGAACAACCAGCGCATCAAGCAATATCGCCTCACGCCCGCGGGCAAGAAGCAGGTGCTCTCCGAGCGCTCGCGCTGGGAGCAGCTCTCCGACGCCATTGGCGGCATCCTGAACCCCGCCCGCCGCAGCGAGATCTGAGGTTTTCATGGACCGCGATCGCCAACTCGACGCCGAAGTGCAAAGCCACCTGGAGCAATCGGTGCGCGACCACATGGACCGGGGCCTGTCGCGCCGCGACGCCGAGGCCGCTGCCCGCCGCGAATTCGGCAACGTCGGCCTGGTGAAGGAGGTCACGCGCGAGATGTGGGGCTGGGCCTCGCTGGAACGCCTGTGGCACGACCTGCGCTTCGGGTCACGCATGCTGGCCAAGTCGCCGGCGTTCACCCTCGTCGCCGTGCTGACACTCGCGCTGGGCATCGGCGCCAACGCGGCCATCTTCAGCATCGTGTATGGCGTGCTGCTGCGGCCCTTGCCGTTCGCCGGCGCCGAACGCCTGGCAAACGTCTACCTGCACTTTGCGCCGCAGAACAATCCCCGCGGCAACATGTCGCTGATGGACTACGTGGACTGGAAGGCGCAGAACCGTGCTTTCGTGTCTCCCGGCATTTTCGCCAACGGCGTGCAGGAGCTCACCGGCGAAGGCGAGCCGGTGCAGGTTCTCAGCACCCACGCGACCGCGAACTTCTTTTCCATCCTTGGCGTGGCGCCCATGCTGGGGCGCACGTTCGCCGACGGTGAAGATACGGGCTCGAGCGCGCAGCTGGCGGTGATCAGCGAAGACCTGTGGCGGCGCCGCTTCCATTCCGACCCTGGCGTCATCGGCAAGGTCATCATGTCGAGCGGGAATGCGACCACGATTGTCGGCGTGATGCCGGCTTCCTTTGCCTACCCGCGGCAGAATACGGACATCTGGCTGTGTATTCATGTGGCGCCGAAGCGTCGCGGACCTTACGCGTGGGTGGGCATCGCGCGTCTGAAACCGGGTGTGACCTTCGAACAGGCGCAGGCGGAGACCAATACCATCGGCGCGCGCATCGCGCAGGCGAACCCCGGCTCGTATTCCAAGCTGGAGATGCCGGTGTGGAAGCTGCGCGACGCCATGGTGGGCAACGTCCGTCCCGCGCTGGTGATGATCTTCGGCGCCGTCGGCTTCGTACTGCTCATCGCCATGGCCAACGTGGCCAACCTGATCCTGTCGCGTTCGACAGCGCGGCGGCGTGAGATGGCGGTGCGCCTCGGCCTGGGCGCCACGCGCATCCGCATCGTGCGCCAGTTGCTCACCGAATCCGTCCTGCTGGGCCTCTTGGGAGCGGGCGCGGGACTGTTGCTGGCCTACGCCTGCATGAGCGGCTTTCGCGCCTGGAATCCCACGCAATTGCTGCCGCGCGTGGCGTCGGTGCAACTCGATGGCACGGTCGTGGCGTTCACCATTGTTTTGTCCCTGGTCAGCAGCGTGCTGTTCGGGCTGATTCCGGCGCTGCGCATGGTGGACCGGGATTTCCAGGTGGCATTGAAGGAAGGCGGGCGCAGCGGGACATCGTCGGCATCCAGCCAGCGCACCCACGGCGTGCTGGCGGTGGCGGAGATTGCGCTTTCGGTCGTGCTGGTGGCGGGAGCAGGCTTGCTCATCCGTAGCCTGATCGCCATGCAGAGCGTGGACACCGGCGTAGGCGCGGCCCCGCGCAGTATTCTCAGCATGAACATCACCGCGACCGGCGCGAAATACCGCGACGAGAAAGCCGGGATTGCCTTTTACCAGCGGGTGCTGGAGCAGGTGCGTGCGCTGCCCGGGGTGGAGGCCGCCGGCATGTCGGATGCGCGACCGCCCGACTGGCACGAAGAAGACGACACCTTCAACATCCAGGGCGTGGCGTGGGACGAGCGCGCCTATCCCTCAACCGTGGTCGCGCATGTCGCGCCCGGCTACTTCGAAGCCTTGCGCATCCCGCTGCTGCGGGGACGGTACATCGGCGAGCAGGACCGTCGCGATTCGCCGCCGGTGGTGGTCATCAGCCAGTCGCTGGCGCGGCGCTACTTCGGCAATGAAGACCCGCTCGGTCACCACCTCCAGCAAAGCCAGCCCGCGGGCAACACCAGCCCGCGCATGGAGATTGTCGGCGTGGTCGGCGACGTGAAGTACTGGGGCCTGGATAGCTCGTCGCAGATGGCCTACTACGAGCCGGTGAGCCAGGTGTTCACCCCGGGCATTTTCCTGTTTGTGCGCTCGGCGACTCCGGCAGCGTCGCTGGCGCCGGAGATCGAGCACACCATTCACGGAATCGACCCCGATTGCACGATTACCACGATCCGCACGCTGGATGAGGCGATTTACGAATCGGTAGCCCAACCGCGCTTCCGCACCCTGCTGCTGGGCGCCTTTGCCGCCATGGCGCTGCTGCTGGCCGCGATCGGCGTTTACGGCGTGATCGCCTATTCGGTGGCGCAGCGTACGCAGGAGTTCGGCATCCGCATGGCCCTGGGCGCGGCACGGAGCGACGTGGTCCGCCTGGTCATGTCGCGGGGATTCGCCATCGGCGGCTCGGGCGTGCTGATCGGGCTGGCGGCGTCGCTGCTGCTGACGCGAACCCTGCAACGGTTCCTGTTCGGCGTCACGGCCACCGACCCGCTGACCTTTGCGGCGGTGGCGCTGGGTTTGTGGAGCATTGCGCTGCTGGCGTGCTACCTCCCCGCGCGCCGGGCGACGCGGGTGGAGCCGACGGTGGCGTTGCGCTACGAGTAGCGGGCCACCGTGGGGACTGCGCCCGAATCCTACTTGCGAGTTTGAGGTGTGAATGATGTCCGGCCGTGACCGCGAGCTTAACGACGAATTGAAGTCCCACCTGGAGATGTCGGTGCGCGACCACATGGACCGCGGCCTCTCGCGCGCCGACGCCGAGGCCGCCGCCCGCCGCGAATTCGGCAACGTCGGGCTGGTCAAGGAGGTCACGCGCGAGATGTGGGGCTGGACCTCGCTGGAGCGCTTCGTCCAGGACCTGCGCTACGGCGCGCGCGTGCTGCTGAAATCGCCGGCCTTCACACTCATCGCGATCCTGACTCTCGCTCTGGGCATCGGCGCCAACACCGCCCTGTTCTCCATCGTCAACGGCGTGCTGCTCAAACCGCTTCCGTTCCAGGATCCGGATCGCCTGGTCTTCGTCTCCGAGCACACGGCGGTCTTCGATCTCGCCTCCATCAGCTATCCCAACTTTCTCGACTGGCAGCGCGACAACCGTTCGTTGTCCGCCATAGCGGCCTACCGCTACTCGACCTATACCATCACCGGCGCGCATGACTCCGAGCCCCTGCGCGGCGACATGATTTCCGCCGATTTCTTCTCCATCCTCGGCGTGCAGCCGGTGCTAGGGCGGTCGTTTACCGCCGCCGACGATCGCCCCGGCGGCGCGCCCGTCGTTCTGATCAGCCAAGGCCTGTGGAAGCGGCGCTTCGCCTCTTCGCCTTCCGTGATCGGCAGCAGCATCACCTTGAACGGCGCGCCCGCCACGGTCATCGGCATTGTTCCCGCCTCGTTCCGCCTGCAATCCTGGAATTTCGTTATCGGCGACGTGTACACGCCGCTGGCCCAGTGGAATGACGTGCTCTTCCGCGACCGGAAGACCGGGCTGGGGATGGATGCCATCGGACGCCTCAAGCCGGGCGTAACCCTCTCCCAGGCTCGCGCCGATTTCGCGCGCATTACCGCCAATCTTGCCGCCGCTTATCCCGACGCCGACAGCGGCGTCACTGCCAACCTGCAGCCGCTCAAGGACAACATCACCGGCGAGATTCGCCCTTACCTGCTGGTGCTGCTCGGCGCCGTCGGCTTCGTGCTGCTGATCGCCTGCGGCAACGTCGCCAATTTGATGCTGGCGCGCGCCGCCGCGCGAAACCGGGAGTTCGCCATTCGCAACGCTCTCGGCGCCACGCGGATCCGTATTTTTCGCCAGGTGCTGACCGAAAGCGTGCTGCTCTCGTTCTGCGGCGCGGGCGCCGGCCTGCTGCTCGCGGCTTGGGGAACGGCCGCGGGATTGGCGCTGCTGCCGCGGACTCTCCCGCGCGCAGCGGAGGCCACCACCGACGGGCGCGTGCTGCTGTTCACCCTGGCCCTGTCGCTGTTCAGCGGCCTGGTATTCGGCATCGCGCCCGCGCTGCGCAACGCGCGTCTCGATCTTCACGCCGCCACCAAGCTGGGAGGCCGCGTCTCCGGCCGCAGCCGCGCCCATGCCGCCTTCGTGATCTCCGAGGTGGCCTTGGCTTTGGTGCTGCTGGCCGCGGCCGGGCTCATGATCCGGACTCTATCGCGCTTGTGGCAAGTCAATCCCGGATTCGAGCCGCAACAGGCGATGAGCTTCGGGCTGAAGCTGCCCTCCGCGATGGATGCTTCCAATAGCGCCGCGATTCGCGCGCTCATCCAGCAGGATCACGATCGGCTCGCCGCCATTCCCGGCGTGCAGGCGGTTTCCGTGGTCAACGGTTCGCTGCCCATGGATGGCGACTCCGACGATCCCTTCTGGCTGGAGGGCGAGCCCAAGCCCGCCTCCGACAAGGACGCGCACTGGGCGTTGTGGTACGAGGTGGATCCCGACTACCTCCGCGTTATGCAGATCCCCCTCCTGCGCGGGCGGTTCTTTACCGACGGCGACAACGAGGAGACGCCGCTGGTCGCGGTGGTGGACGAGAACTTTGCCCGAACCTATTTCCCCAATTCCGATCCCGTCGGGCGGCGCTTTGTCGAACCGTACATGGGAACCGCTACCATCGTGGGCGTGATCGGCCACGTGCACCAGTGGGGCCTCGACGATGCCAAAGAGAACCTGCACGCGCAGATGTATTTCCCGCATCGCCAGATTCCGGACCGCTATCTGAAGCGGGTTTCGCAGAGCATCACCGTGGTGATTCGCTCTTCCCAGCCGCTGGATGTGTTGCTGCCCGCGATTCGCAGCGCGATGGCCGGGGTGAACCACGAGCAGGTCGTTTTCGGTCCCGAAACACTGGCGGCGAAAGTGGAGCGCACGCTGGCGACGCAGCGCTTCGCCATGATCCTGTTTGGCGCGTTTGCCGGGTTGGCGTTGCTGCTGGCGGCAGTGGGAATTTACGGCGTGATGTCGTACGCCGTGGGCCGGCGCACGCAGGAAATCGGGATCCGGCTGGCGCTGGGCGCGCAACGCGGCGACGTGCTGCGCCTGGTGCTGGGACAGGGCGCGCGGCTCGCCTTCGCGGGCCTGCTGATCGGAGTGGCGGCGGCGCTGCCGCTGTCGCACTTCCTGGCCGGATTTCTCTACGGCGTCCGGCCCACCGACCCTCTGACCTTCGCCGCCATCAGCGGGCTGCTGGCCGCGATCGCGCTGCTGGCTTGTTACGTACCCGCGCGCCGCGCCACCAAGGTAGAGCCAACGCTGGCGCTACGAGCCGAATAAGACAGTTCACCGCCACACAAGAGCGACTTACCGCAAAGCACGCGAAGGAGCGCAAAGGATTTGATTCCTTTGCGTTCCTTCGCGTGCTTTGCGGTGAAATGCTTTTGCGCCAAAATGCGAACGGCCCGCCGCATGGCGAGCCGTGAAAACTGAAACTGAAACTGAAACTGAAACTATCCCTTCTTCAACTCCACCAGCACCTGGCGGGCGACATCCTTCAGCGTCTCGAAGACGCCCTGGCCCTGGAAGGCCACGGCCTCGAACACCGGCTCCCCGCGCTTCACCAGCTCTTTTTTCAGCGAATCCACCGGCAGCACGTTGGGCAGGTCGCGCTTGTTGAGTTGCAGGACGTAGGGAATTTTCAGGAAATCGTAGCCGTGCTCCTTCATGTTGTCGCGCAGGTTGTCGAGCGCCTCGATGTTGGCGTCCATGCGCTCTTCCTGCGAGTCGGCGACGAAGACCACGCCGTCGACTCCGCGCAGGATCAGCTTGCGGCTGGCGTCGTAGAACACCTGCCCAGGCACGGTGTACAGGTGGAAGCGAGTCTTGAAGCCGCGGACGGTGCCCAGGTCGAGGGGCAGGAAGTCGAAGAACAGGGTGCGGTCGGTTTCCGTGGCCAGCGAGATCATCTTGCCCTTCTGCTTCTCCGACGTTTTGTCGAAGATGTACTGCAGATTGGTGGTCTTGCCGCCCAGACCAGCGCCGTAATAGACAATCTTGCAGTTAATCTCGCGCGCTGCGAAGTTAATAAAACTCAAAACCGGCCTCGGAAATACCGCGCGCCCCCTGGGGCGCCCGGAAATTAGGAATTCGCGTCGGGGGAAACTGTTTATATCATACTCATCCTGCCGGCGCAGTGGTTTCCCGTCTGGGTACGTGGGTAACTTGCGTCACAACGGCATCGCGTGCCAGGAAAGGAACGGCTGCGCGCCGCGCCGGGCGCGGACTCCACGAACGGGATGATGGCTGCGACGCGTCCACTGAAAATAAAGACACTTAGCCGGTTCGCGGGAAGTCGAAAAAAATTCTGCAAGAGATTGCCGCTACGCCGTTCTTGTTCCGGTACTACAATTCTCCGAAGGTGGGCGAGATGAAGCTCCTGGTCTTTAGCTCCCTTGTGCTGATGGCGATGGGCGCGGTGGCGCAGAATCCCGCGGCTGTGCCTCAGTCTCCCGACACCTGCTACACGCTACGCCGCTATCAGGTGGCACCCAGCGAAAAGCTGCAACCCTTCTCCAAGCCGCCACGAGCCACGACGTGCGCGCCGGCGAGTCGCTTCCGAGTCAAATACCTGCCCAGCACGGCGGAACCCCGCGATCCGAAGCGGGCGAAGTGCGTGGAGTGCGACAAGGAACTTCGTCCCGAGGACAAGAGAAAATAGCGCGTCACCCCGGAAGGTGCCATGTCTCCGGCAGTAGGTTGCGTGTGCCGCGCGACAACAGCTACCTCGATGCCGGCGGCAGCGGGTAGTAGCCGGCCTTGGCGTGGACCTTGAGAAATGGCTGATTAACCACGACCTCGATGGTGCGATAGGTGCTGGAGGGCGTGGCGCGGGTCAGGTAGCCCAGCGTGTACTGGTTGCGCGCCTGCTCGGTCAACCGCGAATAGGCGCGCTCGATCGCCGCCTGGCTCAGTTCCGCAAGCATCTCCCCTCCGGTGGCGCTGGCGTACTTGGGCAGAATGTTGCCGTAGCCCTGGCCGGGAACGCGGATGCGTTCCGCCTGCGCATAGCCGGGCAGAGCGGCATTGCCTACGCCGACGGCATAGACGGTGATCTGGTGCTCCAACAGCACGCGGAGCACTTCCTGGTAGCTGGCGTCGCTGTTGTATTCCCGGCCATCGCCGATGACAAAAATGACTTTGCGGCGCGTGGGATCGCGGCGCGCGAGGTCGTTGGCGGCCGCCAGGATGGCGTCGTTGAGCACGTGCGCCTGCGGACGGTAGGTAGGCCGCGGCTGCGCGCCCTCATTCCATGGACGCCCGTTGATGGTCGGTCCGGTGGCCAGCGGGCCGCTGGTGACCGGGATACCGCCGGTGCGTCCGCTGCGCTGCTTCAGCTTGCGCATGCTTGCCGTCAGCCGCTCGCTGTTGACGGCGGTGAAGTCCTGCAACTGCTGCACGGACGAGGCGTAACTGAAGACGGCCACCTCGTCATACTGGCCGAAAGCGCCCACCAGCGCCGGCAGGGTCTGCTCCACCTGCTTGACATCCTTGTCGGACATGCTGAGGTCCACCACGACCGCCGCCGTGAGCGGGAACGGGTCGCTGGTGAAGAAGGTCAGCTTCTGCGGTTCGCCGTCCTCATACACCGTGAAGTCTTTGGCCAGCAGGCCGTCCACCATCGTTCCGGCAGCGTTCTTGACCGTCACCGGCACCATGACGAAGTTGGTGGTGACCACCAGTTTGTAGAGATCGTCGCGCGGGCTGCCGGGAACATTGGGTGCGCCGCCCGGTGGCGCTTCGGTGATCTTCGGCCCGGGCGGAGGCGGCGGAACCTCGTTGCCGGTCTCGGGGTTTACGGTCGGCTGCTCCGCGGGAGCGGCGGGCGGCGGTGTGCTGCCCGGAGCCGGCGCCGGGAAGGGCTGCGGCGGGCGCACCGCCGAGGGCGCGTCCGGAATCGGGGTCTGCGGCTTGCTCTGCTCCTGCTGCTGCGGTGGTGACTGGGACGGCTGTTCCTGGGCCCACATCCCGGCGGCGAGCCCAAGCGCTCCGCCCAGCGCCAGCACTGCGCATACCACGGCTTTAGGATGATCTCTCATCGCGTCTCAGTCCCTATTAATTAGAAACACCGGGGGAAACACCGGGTTCTAAAATAGTGTAGATGCGAACTGCTGATTTACAATAGGGGTACACAGCGGGTTCTCCCCAGAGGAAGTGATGCAGTTGTTCTCCCCCCGTAAAGTACTTTCGATTGTGGCGCTTGTAGGTGCCGTTCTGGGCTGCGCCTGGGCCCAGGAATCGCAGGCGCCGCCCGCCGACGACCAGTCGGTCTCAACTTTCAAGGTTAACGTCAACGTCGTCAACGTGTTCTTCAACGTGAAGGACAAGCACGGCATGCTGGTGCCGACCCTCCCCAAGGACAGTTTCCAGATCTTCGAGGACGGCAAGCCGCAGACCATCAAGTATTTCTCCTCCGAGTCCAACCAGCCGCTCACCCTGGGCCTGCTGATCGACAGCAGCGTCAGCCAGGAGCGGGTGATCGAGATGGAGAAGGAGGTCGGGACCGACTTCCTGCGCCAGGTGCTGCGCCAGAAGGACGAGGCCTTCGTCATCAGCTTCGACGTCAACGTGGACCTGCTGCAGGACTTCACCAATTCAACCGGCTACCTGAAGGAAGCGCTGTACAAGGCCAAGATCAACAGCGGCGGAGGCGGCGGCTGCGCCGGCATCCCCGGCATCGGCGGCGGCCCCGTGCCCTGCGGCGCTAACGGACCCAAAGGCACCCTGCTGTACGACGCGGTGTACCTGGCCTCGAACGAGAAGCTGGCCAAGGAAGTCGGGCGCAAGGCGATGATCATCCTCACCGACGGCGAGGACCAGGGCAGCCAGATGCGCATCCAGGACGCGATCGAGGCGGCCCAGAAGTCCGACGCGGTGGTGTACGTCATCCTCATCGCCGACCGCGGCTTCTACGGCTTCGGCGGCTACTCCGGCGATCGCGACATGCGCAAACTGGCCGAGCAGTGCGGCGGGCGCGTGATCGAAGTCGGCAACAAGAAGGAAAAGCTGAAAGACGCCTTCGACCAGATCGCCAACGAACTGCGCAGCCAGTACAGCATCGGCTACACGCCTACCAACGCCAAGCGCGACGGCAGCTTCCGCAAGGTGGAAGTCCGTGCCAAGGGCCCCTACAAGATTCAGGCCCGCAGCGGCTACTACGCGCCCGGACCAGGAAACGAGCGCAGCGGCGAGTAGCGCGATTGCCGAATTCCGATTGCCGATTGGAAGATCAAGGCCGGCGGGTAACCCCGCCGGTCTCTTGTCTTGAATCGAACCCGTCATCCCGAGCGCAGCGAGGGATCTGTTGTTAATCGCTACCAGTCCCCTCAGCCTCCACAACAGATCCCTCGCTCCGCTCGGGATGACAGTTTGTTAGGCTGCAAGCTGGCTGTGCATGCGTCGCGCAGCTTTTGCGCATCTGATCTGCAGTGCCCCCCACGGCACGAACGAACGATGCCGCAACCGCCCGCGCCTCTCTGCCGCCGCTCCGCGCTGCTCACCGACCTCTACGAACTCACCATGGCCGCGGCGTATTTCGAGAGCGGCTTTGAAGACGCCGAGGCGAGCTTCGAGCTCTTCGTGCGCGCGCTGCCGCGCAATCGTAACTACCTGCTGCTGGCGGGAATCGAGCAGGCGCTGAGCTACCTGGAGTGGCTGCGTTTCGAACCCGACGAAATCGAGTACCTGCGCGCGCAGCCGGTCTTTGCTCACATCTCGCCCGCCTTCTTCGATCGCCTCCGCTCGCTGCGCTTCACCGGCGACGTGTGGGCGATCGCGGAAGGAACTCCGGTATTTTCCGGCGAACCGCTGCTGCGCGTCACAGCCCCCTTCATCGAGGCGCAGATTGTGGAGACGGCGCTGCTCTCCAACCTCAGCGTGCAGACCGCGATTGCCTCCAAGGCGGCGCGCGTGGTGGACGCGGCCCAGGGCCGCAAGGTGGTGGAGTTCGGCAGCCGGCGCGCGCACGGTCCGGCGGCGGCCGTGCTGGCGGCGCGCGCGGCGTTCATCGGCGGATGTTGCGGCACCTCGAACGTCGAGTCCGGCTTCGAGTTCGGCATCCCCGTCTACGGCACGCTGGCGCACTCCTTCGTCATGGCACATGAAGATGAGGTCGAAAGCTTTCGCACCATGGAGCGACTGTTTCCCGGCAACTCGGTGCTGCTGGTCGACACCTACGACACCCTGGCCGCGGTGGACAAGATTATCGCGGCGGGATTGCGGCCGGATGGCGTGCGGCTGGACAGCGGCAACTTCGTCGAACTGGCCAAGCAGGTGCGGTCTCGGCTGGATGCCGCCGGCCTGCGCGACACCAGAATCTTCATCAGCGGCGACATGAACGAGGAGCGCATTGCCGGCTTGCTGGCGCAGGGCACCCCGGTGGATTTCTTCGGCGTGGGCACAGAGCTGGCGACCTCGAAAGACGCGCCCGCCCTCAGCGCCGTGTACAAGCTGGTGGAATTCACGCGCGACGGGCGGCGGCACATGGTGGAGAAGCTCAGCCCGGGGAAGGCGAATTATCCGGGGCGAAAGCAGGTGTTCCGGGTTCGCCACGCCGACGGCTTCTGCGCGCGTGACGTGGTCGCCTGCGAGGACGAGCGCTGCGACGGCGAGCCGCTGCTGCGCGAGGTAATGAGGCGAGGAAAACGGGTTGCCGGGCCGGAATCGGTGCAGCAGGCGCAGGCGCGCGCCGCCGAGGAGATTCGCCGTCTGCCGCGTGAGGTGCGCCAGTTGCAGGCGGGCAGCCGCTACGAAGTGAAGGTCAGCGCGAGGTTGCGGGCGCTGGCGGCGAAGACCAAGCGCGAAAGGTTACATCGTTCCGCGATGTAAATGTGGGACGAATGGACGCCGCCGCTCGCGGTACGTCCCAGCTTTTCGCCGGCCGGCATCGCTTTTTGCAAGTCTTTGACAATCGCCTGACATCTCGTCCGCCAATCCTGCATACCATCCCGCCGTCGCTCGCACTGGCCCCACGCCTCCTCGTCGCACGCGAGCGCCGGAGGATGTAGATGAAAGCACGACTGGTTCCCCCCGTAGCCGGACTGGTTGCGATCACGCTTGCCGTGGCGCTGGCCACCGGTTGCAGCGGCGGCGCGCCCATGGCGGGCGCCGCATCGGCAACGACCACCACACCGGCAACAACCCCCGCCACCCCGCAGTCCGTCGCCCCGGTGACCGTCACCATCGGCGACGCGCCATCGCAGCGCGTGGTCAGTTTCGAGGTAACGGTTACGTCGGTCAGCCTGGTAGCGGCCGACGGCAGCAGCGTCAGTATCTTCAACGGTTCGCGCCGGGTCGAGGTCACGCACCTGGCAGGGACCTTCGAGCCGCTGGTGTTGAGCGCGGCGCCGCAGGGCACGTACACCCAGCTGGATGTCACCCTCACCGACCCCGAGGTCGGATTCATCGGTGACAACGGCTCGATCAAGACGGTCGAGGAAGCGGGATTCACCCGTACACTGACCATCGCGCTCAACCCGCCGCTTACGATTTCCGGCACGGCGGCGATGATGCTGAACCTGGACTTGAACGCCGCCGCCTCCTTGATCATCGATCCGGCCACCAATACCGTGACCATCAACCCGGTGATCACCGTCACCAGCCAGCCGGCAGACGAACAGAAGAACCAGCCGGAAGCGGGCGAGTTGGAGCATCTGGCCGGCACGGTCACGGCGGTGGATACGGCCAAGGGGACCTTCACCATCAGCCTGGGGCAATCGGGCATCAGCCTGACCTTCGCCACCAGCACGGCGACCAAGTTTGAAATCGCCGACAGCAGCAACGCGACGCTGGGTTCGCTGGCGCCAGGAATGATCGTGCGCGTGGACGGCGTTACCCAGGCGGACGGGACCCTGCTGGCCACCGAGGTGGAATCGGTGCTGCCGGTGACTACCGCCTCCGATACCCAGGGGCTGGTGACGAGCATCACCGGTAATCCGGTCACCTCCTTCACGCTGCTGGCGCAGGACGGCAACGGTGACGGCATGTCCGGCGAGGACGGCGGCCACAGCATGACCGGCCAGGTAGTCACGGTGAACGTGGATGCGAACACGGCGTTCGCCGAGGACGGCGGGAATTTGACCATCGACCCGGCGGTGTTTCCCTTCGATGCCGCCCACTTCAGCAAGGGACAGAATGTCGAGGCCGACAGCAGCAGCGCGCCGCAGGCGATGGGCAGCGGCGGCAGCGCGCTGCTCGTTACCGCGCAGAAGGTAACCTTGCGGCAACAGGCGCTGACCGGGTTGGCGACCAACCTGACCGGGAGCCTGACGTCGGGGCAGTTCACGCTCACGCTGGCGCCCGATTCGGCGTTCGCACTGCTTACCGGACAGACTACGGTCACTGTCACCTCCCAGTCGACAACCGACGTTCGCGAAGACACGTTCAACGACGACAACGGCGGAGACGGTGGCGGCGATGGCGGCGGTGCCGACATCGGCCAGGTGCGGGTGCGCGGTCTGCTGTTCTTCGACGGCGCGCAGTACAAGATGCTGGCCTTCCGCGTCTCCCAATCCGAGGATTAAGGCGTTCCTCCCTGCACTGCACGGGGCCGTGAAAGTTGCGGCTCCGTGCGTTTTTGTTTCGCCGAAATCCGCGACAGATGGCGGCTTCCGGCGCTTGTATCCCCTTCCTCTCCAGTGCTACAGTTCCGGCCCTGCGCGCGATGCGCTTTCTGCCCGGTGTGGCTCGTGCGAGCGAAGGGGTTCACACGAAGGTCACGAAGGTTCTTCGAAGGACAGCAACATCGGAAGATGCCCGTGGGGGGCACATGAAATCGATTGCAATTACCGTGAACGGAAGCGCGCGAAGCGTCGAGGTCGAGCCGCGCACGCTGCTGGTGCACTTCCTGCGCGATCAACTGGGACTCACCGGCACCCACATCGGCTGCGAGACTTCGCTGTGCGGCGCCTGCACCGTGCTGCTCGACGGGCGCGCGGTGAAGTCGTGCACCGTGCTGGCGGTGCAGGCCGACGGGCGCAGCGTCACCACCATCGAGGGGCTCGCCAAGGGCAGCGAACTGCACGCCATCCAGGAAGCTTTCTGGGAGGAGCACGGCCTGCAATGCGGCTACTGCACTCCGGGCATGATCCTGTGCGCGCATGAAGTGCTGGCGCAGTCGCCCACGCCCAGCGATGAGCAGATCCGCGAGGGCATTTGCGGAAACCTGTGCCGCTGCACCGGGTACCAGCACATCGTGAACGCGGTGCGCTCGGCATCGCGCAAGATGGCCAAGCCGCGCCGCACGGCCGCGACCGCGGGAGTGAGGTAGCCATGGCGAAGAAGAATGGCAAGGCTAACGGCCACGCCTTTGTCGGGCAACGCTTCAAGCGCAAGGAAGATCCGCGCCTGATCCAGGGCATCAGCCACTACGCCGACGACCTGCGCCTGCCCGGCCTGCTGCACTGCGTTTTCGTGCGCTCGCCGCACGCGCACGCGAAGATTTCTTCCATCGGCACGGATGCGGCGAAAGCGGCGCCCGGCGTGGTGGCGGTATTCACCGGCAACGACGTCAAAGACATCGGCTGCGTGCCCTGCGCCGGAAGCCTGCCGGGGCTGAAGATTCCCAATCACTACGTCCTCGCCCGCGACCGGGTGCGCTATGTCGGCGAGCCAGTGGCGGTGATTGCCGCCGAGACGCTGTACCAGGCACGCGACGCCGCGGACCTGGTCGAAGTCGATTACGAGCCGCTGCCCGCGATTGTGGACATGGAGAAGGCGCTCGCCAAGGGCAGCCCCTACGTGCATGACGAGTTCAAAACCAATCTCGCTTTCACCCACGTGATGAACACCGGCGACGTGGCCGCGGCATTCAAGAAAGCGGACGTCGTGGTGAATCAGCGGCTGGTGAATCAGCGCCTGGCGCCGGTCTCGATGGAGCCGCGCGGCGTGGTGGCGCAGTACCTGCCGGGCGAGAAGGCGCTGACCGTGTGGTCGTCCACGCAGATTCCGCACCTGCTGAAAACGCAGATGGCCGTGATGCTCGGCGTGCCGGAAACTTCGGTGCGCGTCATCACCCCCGAGGTCGGCGGCGGCTTCGGCAGCAAGCTCAACGTCTATGGCGAGGAAGGCGTGGTGCCGTGGCTGGCCATCAGGCTGGGACGGCCGGTGAAGTGGAGCGAGACGCGGCGGGAGAACATCGCCGCTACCATCCACGGGCGCGACCAGATCAACGACGTCGAACTGGCGCTGAAGAAAGACGGCACGCTGCTCGGCATGCGCTGCCACGTATTGGCAGACTTGGGCGCGTATCACCAGCTGCTGACGCCGATCATCGCCACCCTCACCGGACTGATGGCGCCAGGCTGCTACAAGCTGCCGGCCTTCGAATTCGTGGTCAAGGGCGTGTTCACCAACAAGATGTCCACCGACGCCTATCGTGGCGCCGGGCGGCCGGAGGCGACCTACCTCATCGAGCGCATGGCCGACATCGCCGCGCGCGAGCTCAAGATGGATCCGGTGGCCTTCCGGCGCAAGAATTTCCCCAGTCCGAAGGAATTTCCTTTTGCCACCGCGGCGGGGCTGCAATACGACTCCGGCAATTACCAGGGCACGCTCGCCAAGGCCACGCAGATCGCCGGCTACGACAAGCTGCGTGCGCGCCAGAAGGCTGGGTGGAAGCAGGGCAAGTATTACGGCATCGGCGTTTCGACGTACGTGGAGATTTGCGCGCTGGGGCCGTCCTCGGCGATGCCGGCGGGCGGCTGGGAGAGCGGTACCGTGCGCATCGAGCCGACCGGCAAAGTCACCGCGCTGACCGGCGCCTCGCCGCACGGGCAGGGACAGGAGACCAGCTTCGCGCAGCTCATCGCCGACATGCTGGGCATCACGCCCGCGGATGTGAACGTGGTGCACGGCGACACCGCGGCGGTGCCCTACGGCATCGGCACCTTCGGCAGCCGCGCCACCGCGGTCGGCGGAACCGCGCTCTACGTCGCCACCGAAAAGCTGCAAGACAAGATGAAGAAGATCGCCGCGCACCTGCTCGGCGCCAGGCCCGACGCGATCGTCATCGGCGGCGGCCGGCTGACGGTGAAGGGGAGCAAGAAGTCCTTGAGCTTCGGCGAGGTGGTGGGCGCGGCGTACAGCGCCAAGAGCCTGCCCGAGGGCGTGGAGCCCGGCCTCGAGGCCACCCACTTCTTCGAGCCCAGGAATTTCACCTTCCCCTTCGGCGCGCACATTGTCTGCGTCGAGGTGGATCGCGACACGGGTGCGATTTCGCTCGACCGCTACGTGGCGGTGGACGACTGCGGCAACGTCATCAACCCGCTGCTGGTCGAAGGCCAGATTCACGGCGGCATCGTGCAGGGCATCGCGCAGGCGCTGTACGAAGAGGTCATCTACAACGAGGACGGGCAGCTTTCGACCGGCACGCTGATGGATTACGCGCTGCCCAAGGCTGCGGGATTGCCGGAATTCGAACTGGAGCGCACCTGCACGCCGACTCCGGTGAATCCCATGGGCGTGAAGGGCGTGGGTGAGGCGGGCACCATCGGCTGCACTCCGGCGGTGGTCAACGCGGTGTGCGACGCGCTGGCGCCGCTCGGCATCCGGCACATCGACATGCCGCTCAAACCGGAGAAGGTGTGGCGGGCGATGCAAGGCGGCAGCCAAATTGGCGCCACGGCGGTCTTGGCCGCGGCAGAGAAGAAGGCGGGCAAGGCGTCATCCAGGAGGAGAGCATGATTCCCAGCGCATTCGACTATGAAGCGCCGCGCTCGCTGAGCGAGGCCTTGAGCCTGCTCAACTCGCGCGAGGATGCCAAGATCCTCGCGGGCGGCCACAGCCTGCTGCCGGCCATGAAGTTGCGCCTGGCCGCGCCCGCGCTGCTGGTCGATCTCAGCCGCATCGAAGGGCTCAGCTACGTGCGCGAGGCGGGCGAGCGCATCCACATCGGCGCCATGACCACGCACGCCGAGGTCGCAGCTTCGGAAGTGCTGAAGGCGCGTTGCCCGCTGCTGGCGCAGACCGCGTCGCACATCGGCGACGTGCAGGTGCGCAACCGCGGCACCATCGGCGGCAGCCTGGCGCACGCCGATCCCGCGGCCGACTATCCGGCGGCGATCCTGGCGCTGGAAGCGGAAATCGTGGTCACCGGGCCGAAAGGCGAGCGCGTCATTTCCGCAGCGCAATTCTTCACCGGACTGTTCACCACCGCGGTGGCGGCGAATGAAATTCTCACCGAGGTGCGGGTGCAGGCGACCAGCGGCGCGGGCGTCGCCTACAAGAAGTTCGCGCACCCGGCGTCGGGATTCGCGGTGGTTGGCGTGGCGGCGGTGGTGAAGGCGGCCGGCGGAAAGATTCAGTCGGCGCGCATCGGCATCACCGGAGTATCGGAGCACGCCTACCGCGCCACGGCGGTGGAGAATGCGCTGGCGGGCAAGACGGCGCGCGACATCG
This sequence comes from Terriglobales bacterium, assembly GCA_035763305.1. Taxonomy (GTDB): domain Bacteria; phylum Acidobacteriota; class Terriglobia; order Terriglobales; family Acidobacteriaceae; genus DASUBK01. The sequence goes on from DASUBK010000511.1 coordinate 19,919, forward strand.
CCGCCGCGTCGGAGCATGCCGCTGACGGGGTGGACGCGCTCAGCGACACCTTCGCCTCCGGCGACTACCGCAAGCACATCGCGTGCGTGTATGCGAAGAGGGCGTTAGAAGCCGCTCTCAAGTAGACATTCTCGATGGCGAAGAATTGAATATTGAAAAATGAATATGGAATATTGCCTACGAGCGTGGAAAACACGCGGCCAATATTCAATCTTCATTTTTCAATAATCGATTCTTCGTTCCTCAACAGGGACCTCTGCTTCCGCATGAAAATCGAAGGAACCTACAAGATCGCCGCCCCGCAGGCGCTGGTGTGGAGCAAGCTGATGGATCCCGGCGTGCTCCAGCGCGCTATGCCGGGCTGCGAGAAGCTGGAGCCGGACGGTGACCACCGCTATCGCGCTGTGCTCAAGGCAGGCGTGGGCCCGGTGAAGGGCACCTTCACCAGCGAGGTGGCGCTCAGCGACATCGACAACGACCACGGCTACACCCTGACCACCAGGGCCAAGGCGCCGGTGGGATTCGTCGAGGGCTCCGGCCGCGTGCAACTGGTGGAGAACGCCGGCGAGACCGTGATCCACTTCATCGGCGAAGTGAAGGTCGGAGGCGCGCTGGCCTCGGTCGGCGGGCGCCTGGTCGAGGCAGCGGCCAGGAAGAACATCAACGACACCTTTGCCAACCTGGCCCGCGAGTGCGGCGCGGCGGCAAAGCCGATTGGGTGAATTCGTGATTGGGTGATTGGTCGGCCATTGAGATAATCTCTCACCGAAGCAATCACCCAATCACCAAGTCACGCCATCACCCAATTTCCATGTCCAGTCCCGCCGACAAACTGCCCGAAAAATTCAACGCGGCGGAATATTTCATTGACCGCCATCTGCGCGAAGGGCGCGGAGAGAAGCCGGCCATCGAATGCGGCGAGCGGCGTGTCACCTACGCCGGCCTGCACGCCTCGGTCAACCGCACCGGCAACGCGCTGCTCGAACTGGGCGTGCGCATGGAGGAGCGCGTCTTCCTCCTGCTCCAGGACGGCCCCGAGTTCTTCTACTCATTCTTCGGCGCGATCAAGATCGGCGCCGTGCCGGTGCCGGTCAACACCCTGCTGAAGCCGGCGGACTACGAATTCCTGCTCAACGACTGCCGCGCCCGGGTGGCGATTGTCAGCCAGGCGCTGCTGCCGAACCTGGAAGAGATACCGGCCGGCAAGGTGCGTTTCCTGCAGCACGTTGTTGTCGTCCACCCATGGCACGCTTCGGAGGTTTCAAAGGTTTCGGAGGTTTCGGACGGCGTAGAGATTGCCCTGAAACATCCGAAACCTCTGAAACCTTCGAAACCTCTACAGCTCGATTTCGCCATTCTGACCGACCACCACTCCGGCCAACTCGATCCCGCGCCCACGCACAAGGACGACGCCTGCTTCTGGCTCTACTCCTCCGGCAGCACCGGCTTTCCCAAGGGCTGCGTGCACCTGCAGCATGACATGGTGGTGACCTCGGAACTCTATGCGAAGCAGGTGCTCGGCATCGGCGAGGACGACCGCTTCTTCTCCGTCGCCAAGCTGTTTTTCGCGTATGGCCTGGGCAATGCCGGTTATTTTCCGCTGGCGGTCGGCGGGACAAGCATCCTGCTGCCGGGACCGCCGACGCCGGTGGCGGTGTTCGAGATCATCGAGAAGCACCGGCCGTCGCTGTTCTTTTCCGTGCCCTCGAATTTTGCGGCGCTGCTGGCGCATACCCGTGCGGCAGCGCGCGCGCTCCACGATTTCGATCTCTCCAGCGTGCGCTGGGCGGTCTCCGCGGGCGAGGCCCTCCCTGCCGCCATCTTCGAACGCTTCCGTCAGCGTTTCGGCGTGCAGATCCTGGACGCCATCGGCTCCACCGAGGCGCTGCACATGTTCATCGCCAACGCTCCCGGGGCGGTGCGACCCGGCTCCAGCGGACGCCTCATTCCCGGCTGCGAAGCAAGAATCCTCGACGAGCACGGCGCGCCTGTTCCCACCGGGGAGATCGGCAACCTTTACATCCAGAGCGACGCCGTCTGCTCCTGCTACTGGAACCAGCACGAGAAAACCAAGGGCACCATCGAGGGTCACTGGATCCGCACCGGCGACAAGTACCGCCAGGACGAGGACGGCTACTACTGGTACGCCGGGCGCAGCGACGACATGCTCAAGGTCAGCGGCGTGTGGGTGAGCCCGACCGAGATCGAGGCCACGCTGATCGAGCATCCCGAGGTGCAGGAAGTCGCGGTGGTCGGGCGCCGCGACGGCGATAACCTGCTCAAGCCGGCGGCCTACGTCGTGCTCCGCGACGGTGTCAGCGGCGGTGACACCATCGCGCGCGAACTGCAGCAATTCGTCATCAGCCGCCTGGCGGTCTACAAGCGTCCCCGCTGGATCGAGTTTGTGCCCGAGCTTCCCAAGACCGCCACCGGCAAGGTCCAGCGCTTCAAATTGCGCCAGCGCGCCTGACCGCCGCCCTGCTGCCGGTCCTCTGTTGGGGATTTTGGCGCTTGTTGGCGCACCGGTATCGAGCGGGAGCGCATGTTCCGAGTTCCACCCCCGGATGCACTTCGATACCGCCCAGAATGGGCTAGCAGAGCGGGGTTGCGGCGAATGAATCCCCACGTCCGTGCCCTGTTCGTGCCTAAAATATTGCTGTAAGCTGTTCTCCTGTTCCCGACTGAACAGCCGGTCCCTGAGTCGCGGCCTACCATGCGAGGTGCTTATGGCCGAATCTACAGGGGTTAGACGGGCACCGGCGCTGCGTCTGCCCACATTCCTGACCACGGCGGGTCCAGGGAGAAAATTCCTCAGCTTCAATCGGGGAGAATTCATCTTCCGCCAGGGCGAATCCTCGGAGAAGCTGTTCTTCGTCCGCGAAGGGCGGGTGCGGGCCTCGGTCACCACGCCCACAGGCAAGGAAGCGACGGTCGGAATTTTCGGCGCCGGCGACCTCTTCGGCCTGAGCTGCCTGGTGCTGGGCAAGAACCGCACCGTCTCCGCCTGTGCCCTGACTCACACCGACGTCACCGCCTTGACCCGCCGCCAGTTCCTCGAGTACCTGCACACCGACTCCAACTTCGCCGATCTCGCCCTCGACCGCATCGTGAAGCGGCTGGCGCAATATGAAGAGGAGTTGACGCACCACATCGTCAACAACAGCGAGCGGCGCCTGGCGCGCTCTCTGCTGCACCTTTCCGGCCACGACGGCAACGGGTCCAAAGTGATCGAAGGCGTGACCCAGGAGATGCTGGCGGCCATGGTCGGCACCACGCGGCCGCGCATCAACGGCTTCATGAACAAGTTCCGCCGCCTCGGCTACGTCGAGTACCACGGCGACCGCATCCGGGTGAGCGGCACCCTGATGAAGGTGCTCCTCTAGGATCGGGCTGCCTCGCCATCGGGTCATCTGGCCATCGGGCCATCTGACCATCTAGTCAGCGCGCCGCTATATCTTGAAATTCCTACCGCCGATTTCCGCGGACCATCGCGGATCAAAAACAAACAAAAAAGAGGAATCCGCGTTGATCTGCACAAATCCGCGGCTAGCCTTCTTCGATGACCCGATGACCCGATGACCCGATGACCCGATGACCCGATAACCCGATAACCCGATAACCCGATAACCCGATGACCCGATGACCCGCTACCTTTGCGCGCCTTGGCGT
>DASUBK010000512.1:0-5391 GCA_035763305.1 Terriglobales bacterium
GCCGACGCCCTCGGGCGTGCCGGTGGCGATCAGGTCGCCGGGATAGAGCGTCATCACGCCGGCGATGTAGCGGATGATCTGGTCGAGGGTGAAGATCATGTCGGCGGTGGTGCCATGCTGCCGGACCGCGCCGTTGACCCGCGTTTCGACGGTGACACCGGCCCAGGGATCGATTTCGTCGCTGACAATCGGGCCCGTGGGGCAGAAGGTGTCGAAGCCCTTGCCGCGCGTCCACTGGTTGTCCTTCTTCTGCAGGTCGCGGGCGGTGACGTCGTTCATGCAGGTGTAGCCGCGGATATAGTCGCGCACGTCCTCGTCGGGGCGCAGCTTGCGGCAGACGCTGCCGATCACGATCCCCAGCTCGCCTTCGTGGTCCACGCGCTGCGAAGCCGCGGGGCGCACGATGTTCTCGCCCGGGCCGAGCAGCGAGGAGGGCGGCTTGAGGAAGGTCAGCAGCTCGCTGGGGACCTCGTTGCCCAGTTCCTTGGCGTGCTCGCGATAGTTGCGGCCGACGCAGACGATCTTGGTCGGGCGAGCGGGCGCCAGCAGGCGGGCTTCGGCGCAGGCGATGGGCGCGATCTTTTTGGAAGGCCCGTCCTCATCCGGCACACCGGCCTGGGCGGCGCCTTCGGGAAAGATGCGGGTAATGACTTCCTGCCCGGCGACGGACTCGATGAGCCCGTAGGCGGCAGTTCCGTTGTGTTCGAAGCGGCAGTATTTCATAGGCTTGAAGAACCCAATTCTACGGCACAGTCTCCGATGTCTCCGCAGACTTTGTACTCTCGTTCCCTCGCAGATCAACCGCCGATACCGAATAAAAATACTTGTGTCCCCGCTGCACGTTCCCATCGCGATACGCCGGCGCCGCGACCGGCTTGTCGTTGATCTTCACCGGCGGCTGGCCTTCTTCATGGCGAAAGACGTCGTACCCGGCGAGGTCGCTGTCGGTGTTCGGCGCCCAGGTCAGATCGATGAACGGCGGCTGGCCGGCCCCGGAGGCGACCGCCTGCAATCCGCTGGGCGTCGCCGGCGGGAAGGTATCGTGCGTGACCACGGTCACCTCGGCGGAAGGAGCGCCTTCGATTTCGATCGCCTTCCCGGCCGTCTTGACGGTCGTGACCACGGTCACGTGATACACGTACGTCTTCTCCCACTCCGTGGTCGAATCCAGAACATTGAGGTTGGGCTGTTGCAGCCGCGGCGAGACATAAGCGCCCTCGACCGGGATGCCGACCGCGGGCGCGTTCGGCTGCGAAAGGTCGCGGCGATAGAGGCGGAAATCGTAAGAAACCGGCGCGCGCGCCTTCTGCGCCTCCGGCAGCAGCACCCGGTTGGCTTCCTCCGGCGGCACGACCCAGGAGATCACCGGGCCCTGCGCCGTCACTTCCGCCGAGATCTGTTGCGGCGGCGCCAGGGTCGGCGCCAGCGGCACCTGCACCTGGTTGGAGAGTCCCGCACTGCGTCCGCGGTCGTTCTTCACCTCGATGGCGTAGGTCGCGAAAGCGGCGGGGTTCGGCGACAACACCTCCGGCGCCAGCGAATCTGTGAACTCCGCCTTCTCCGCTTTCGCCGCGTGCGGCGGTGCCGGGGACACTTCGCCGACCTTGGGGCACTGCAGCATCACGCTGCTGTTGAGCCCGCGGCACACCAGCGTCGGACCGGCGCGGCGGATGATCACGCCGTCGGTGGTGCGCTGCGGCGGCGTCCAGGTAAGCGTGACCTTGTCGCCGACGCGGGTGGCCGCAAGGTCCTGCACCGGGGCCGGCAATTGCAGCGACGGCGGCTGCGGCGCGCCCGGCGTGCCGCAACCTGCCAGCAGCGCGCACACGCCGACCGCCACGAGCTGAAGCCTGGCTCTCATCAGGGGCTAATCAGGGTAACAAGCGGGCGGAGATTTGTAATTTGGAATTGGTGATTTGTAATCTGCGAAATCGGCGGAGATCTCGAAACGCAGGCAGGTCTTGACCAAATTACAGATTACACATTTCACATTTCAAATTACTGCTGCTGTTGCTGGCGTTGCTTGACCTTCTTCGTCTCCACCAGCAGCGCCATGCTGTGCATCAGGTTCTGCAGGCTGACGATGCCGACCAGGCGGCCCTCGTCGACCACGGGCACCACGCCCATGCGCCGCCGCGTCAGGACGCGGAAGGCGGTGGCCAGCTTCTCGCCGCGCGGGGCCACGGCGAAGGTGCGATTCATCGCCGACTGCACGTAGCCGTTGCCCTCGCTGCGCAGCGCGTCCAGGATCGCCTGGCGCGAGATCACGCCCACCATGTCGCCGCCGCGCACCACGGGAAAATCGTCCTGCAGCGTGTGCACCGATTTGTGCAGCGCCGCCTCCAGCGTGTCGGCGGGCGATAGCGTGCAGAAATCGGTGAGCATGATTTCTTCCAGCTTGACGTGATCGAGCACCGACTGGAAGATCACGGCGCGTTCTTCCAGTTGCGCGGCAACGAAGAGGAAGAATCCCACCAGGGTGAACCAGACGTTGAACATCCCGCCGAGGATGAACAGCATGGCGAACGCCTGGCCCAGGGTGACCGCGCGGCGGGTGGCGCGCACCACGTCCATGCGGCGCGACAGCAGGGCGCGCACCATACGGCCGCCGTCCGCCGGATACGCCGGCAGGAGATTGAAGACGCCAAGGAATACGTTGATCCAGAAAAAGCTGCGCGGCAGGTTGCCGGAGAAGACGAAGGGACGCTGCAGCAGGTGCGCCTCGGGCAGCAGGGCGGCGATGGTGCAGCCGCCGATGGCGGCCAGGGTCAGGTTGACCGCCGGCCCGGCGAGCGCGATGCGCAACTCGCGGCGCGGGTCCAGCCGCGGCGTGGCGTGATCGGCGAGCGAGATGCCGCCAATTGGCATCAGGATCAGCGCGCGCGAGCCGCCGTCGTGCACGCCCGCCATGGCGTGCCCCATCTCGTGCAGTACCACCGACGCGAAGATCAGGCCGATGAGCGCCAAGCCGCGGCCCATGCCGGCGCTGCCCGGCAGCGCGGACTCCGTGATCCACACGAAGAGCAGAAGGAAAACGAAGGTGAGATGGATGCGGACGTCAGCCCCAAACAGACGCCCCGCGGGTATGGACCAGCTCCTCATAGATCCTGCGATATCGGTGTTCTCATTGTAAATGTTGGAGGTGAGTTGCTGCACAACAGTATTTCGGTATTTCAGTACGTCAGTAACAGGCTGCATGATTACCGAAGTCGGCACGGGGTAAGACTTTCGACACTTTGGCCTCGCGCGTACTGACATACTGATGTACTGAAACTGTTTCCATGCGCGTGATCGCCGGCCAATATCGCAGCCGCCCGTTGCAGTCGCTGCCGGGCACGGACACGCGGCCCACCTCCGACCGCCTGCGCGAGACCTTGTTCAACGTGCTGGTCGCGGGGAACGCGGAGGCGTTGCGCGGCACGCGCTGGCTGGACCTGTTCGCCGGCACCGGGGCGGTGGGCATCGAGGCGCTCAGCCGCGGCGCTGCGCAGGTGTACTTTGTGGATTCCTCGCGCGCGGCCGCCCAGGTCATTCGCGGCAATCTCAAGTCACTCGGCATCGAGGACGACGGCAGCGTGATGCAGGACGAAGTCCGCAACGCGTTGCGGCGGCTCGACGGCGAGGGCGCGCGTTGCGACTTTTGCTTCCTCGATCCGCCGTACCGGCAGGAGCAAGCCTACGCCGCGACCTTCGACGCGCTGGGCAGGACGCGCATCCTCGAGCCTGGAGCGATCGTCATCGCCGAGCACGACAAGCGCTTCGATCCCGGAGACGGCAGCGGCGGCCTGCAGCGCTATCGCACCCTCAAGCAGGGCGACGCGGCGCTCAGCTTCTATCGATTGGGTGACTTGGCGATTGGGTGATTGGGTGATTGGGTGATTGGGCGATTGGGTGATTGGGTGATTGGGTGATTGGGCGATTGGGCGATTGGCCCGGATTTCAAATCTCGCCACCCATTATTGTGTCAGTCCAATCGCCAAATCACCCAATCACTCATTCGCCCAATAAAAAAGCGCGGGCGTGTGGCCCGCGCCGCCGGGTGGCAACGGAACTCACATCAAAAATTCCTGGCTGCGCCGCACGATGGGGTGCTGCATCTCGGACAAGTCGTTCTTCACCTGGTTCAGTCCGTAGACGCACTCCTCGAAGTGGGCGGAGAGCTTGGCGAACAGCGGCGCCACCTTGGCGTATTCGAAGATGTCGAACTTGGAGACGATGTAGTAACTCTCCTTGCCCGCCTTGATGAAGTCGATCAGGTTCTCCAGGCGCGCGCGCCGCAGGCGGGAGTGGTTGATGCTCTCCGGGAACATGCCGGTAAAAAACAGGGTGTAGTCGCCGATATGCTTGCGCACCTGGCGCTCGCGGTCGAAGGAGGGCGCGTCGCCGTACACCGGATCGGCCTCCAGCAGCATCTCGCCTACGTCGTCGAGCGGACGGCCCTGGGCGTTGCGCACCTTGTGCAACTGGTCGGCCTCACAGAACTCGGTCAGCATATTGGCGATGTACTCGCTCACCTGCGTGTCGCGCAGGCCCAGTTCATGGGAGAACTTCTCCGATACCATCTGCAGGAACAACTGCTGCAAGGGATGCGATTGTGGGATCACTCGTCCTCCGTGGTGCGGCCCATCCTTGCTCCCCAAGGGTGCTCTACCGCGCATCTGTACCGCAGCCCTTTTCTCCGGACAAGTAACTAGCGTGCGGCGACCTCCGCCGCGGTCACTTTGCCAGGTGACTGCGGTCACCGGCACCGGGTACATTCAGGGGCTGCAGAATTCGATTCGCGCAGCATGCGGCAGGGTTGGTGCACAGGTCAAGCATTGCGAACGTCTGCGGTAATTTTGTTAGCCAACCCGGCGGGCGAGTGCCAGCGGGATGAAGGAGGCCAACGTGGAGCGGCAGAATTTTTCCAGCGGAACGCCGTGGGAACCGGTGGTGGGCTACTCGCGCGCGGTGCGGGTGGGCAACGTGATCCACGTCGCCGGCACCACCGCCACCGGCCCGGACGGCGGAATCGTGGGCGGCGACGACGCTTACGCCCAGGCCATGCAGGCATTGCGCAACATCGAGGCGGCGGTCAAGAAGGCCGGCGCCCGCATGTCCGACGTGGTGCGCACCCGCATCTTCGTCACTCACATCGCCCGCGACTGGGAGCAGGTCGGGCGCGCCCACGGCGAGTTCTTCCGCGATATCCGTCCGGCGTGCACCATGGTCGGGGTCAGCGGCCTGGTGGACCCGGCGATGCTGGTGGAGATCGAGGCCGACGTCATGGTGGCGGAGTAGCAGTTTCAGATTTCCAGTTTCAATTTCACGTCGTCCTTCGTGACACACGAGAGACTGCGTGAAACTTGAAACTTGCAACTTGAAACTCCCTGACGTAGAAAGGTGCGCTTT
>DASUBK010000513.1:0-2083 GCA_035763305.1 Terriglobales bacterium
GGGTCTCGGCCACCGCGCCGTTGCTGGTGAAGTTCACCCTGCCGCAAGAGTTCGTCGGACGGGTACACGCAGGCGCTGAAGTGCAAGTCACCGCCATCTCCGATGGAGGCCGGTCGACCCCGACCGGCGCCACGACCGGCGGCCCGGCGCTGCATCCGGCGAAGATCAAGATCGTCAGCCCGGTGGTGGATCCCTCCAGCGGCACCATCGAGGTGCAGGCGCAGGTGGTAGGCGAGCCGGCGGGGCTGGAGCCGGGCATGACCGTCAACATCCGCGTTCCCACGGGACATCAATGAACCTGGCGCACGTACTCGACGAAGCGCTGCCCGACGTTCCGGCGCTGCGCACCGAGGAGCGCTACCCGCGCATCCATCCCAAGCTGGTGGTGCGCGAATACCAGGACCGCGACGGCCTGGTGGTCATGTGCATGATTCCTGGCGGGCGCCCGCCGTATTACTTCCGCTTCAACCAGTATCAGTACCTGCTGGCGTCGCTGTTCGACGGCGAGCGCTCCTACGACGACATCGCGGCCGAGTACAACCACCGCACCGGCGCCAATCTGAGCGGCGAGCAGATCAAGGGTTTTGCCGAGGGCATGGGCAAGGTCGAGTTCTGGTACAAGTCGCCGGAAGAGGAGAGCGCCTGCCTGTGCCACGAACTGATGACCAGCCGGCGCAAGGCGGTCAAGAAGAAGCGCGACTGGGGCGACCTGTCGTCCATCACCTTCGTCGAATTCGATCCCAGCGGCTACATCGAGTGGGTCTACAAGCATTTTTCCTGGGTGTACTCGCGCGGCTTCCTGCTGTGGTCGGCGTTCATGCTGCTGGTGGCCACGCTCATCCTCGGCTCCCACTGGCACGAGGTGTGGAACGACAGCATCCAGTTCTACGATCTGCTGGGCAAGGGCGCCTCGCACGCGGCGCTGTTCTTCACCATGTTCTTCAGCCTGGGCGCAATCCACGAGACCGCCCACGGGCTCACCTGCCGCCATTTCGGCGGCACGCCGCATCGCATGGGCGCCTTCACCATCTACCTGGTGCCGGCAATCTTCTGCGATGTCTCCGAGGTGTGGGTGTACGGCGATCGCTGGCAGCGGCTGGCGACGGTGGTGGCGGGGGTGCTGTCGGAAGTCATCGTCGCCTGCTACGCCACCGTGATCTGGTGGGTGACGCCGCCGGGAACCTTCGTGCATACCGCCTGCTACATGATCATCCTCAGCGGCGGCATCTTCTGCGCGGTGGTGAACTGGAATCCACTGTCGAAGATGGACGGCTACTACCTGTTCAGCGAGTACTACCGTTTCCACGACATCAAGGGCCAGTCCACCTCGTACTGCACCGCCTGGGTGCGGAACAAGATCTTCCGCATGCCCATCGAAATCCCCAAGCTGCCCTACCCCCGCAACATCGTGTACCCGATTTACGGGGTGCTGTCGGGCATCTACTGCTACTTCATGCTGACCTTCCTCAGCCGCCTGGCGTACCACGTCTTCACCTACTATTCGGCGCGCTGGGCGATCGTGCCCGCGGGGATTGTGGCCGCTATCATCTTCTCGACCCGCATCCGCATGTTGGTGACGTTTATGAAAGAGTTCTACCGCCACAAGCTGCCGCTGGTAAGAGCCCACTGGCCGAAGTACTCGGCCATCGCCGCCGCCATCATTCTCGCCGGACTGCTTCCCCTGCGGCGCGAGTACGTGGAAGAGACGTTCACGCTGGAGCCCGTGCAGCATGCGGTGCTGAACGCCGAGGTGAACGGCCGCATCGATGCGGTCAACGCGCGCGAGGGCGACCGCGTCGTCGCCGGGCAGCCGCTGGTGCACATGCACGACCTGACGGTGGCGACGCGCGTGGCGGAAAACGCGGCCAATCGCCAGTCGGCCTTCGAACATGCGGTGCAGGCGCAGTTGGGGTATGGCGATCTCGCCGCCGCGCAGCAGGTGCAGTTGCAGTACGCGGTCGGGGAGACACTGGCGCAGGACCGCGCGCGGCGGCTCGATGTGCGCTCGCCCATCTCCGGCATCGTGGTCACGCCGCGCACCGAGGACCTGCTGGGAACGTACGCCAAGGAAGGTTCGCGGCTG
>DASUBK010000514.1:0-4584 GCA_035763305.1 Terriglobales bacterium
TCGGATCCGCCCAGGCGTAGCCACCAAAAATTTCTGCCTTCGGAGTAGCAGCATCCTGCGCTACGGCGGAGGACATCAGGACGAACATCGCGGCCAAGGCCCAAAACGCCCAGCCACGAAAACTATCGCGAGGAGACATGCTGCATCCTCCGGGAGGTTTTCAGAACGAATCGCAATCAAGTAGGGTGCGAACTGCTGCGGGGCCGCGCGAAAGGTACCAGCCCTTTCACGAACCGGGAAATTGTACCAGCCCAAGCAGACGTGCGGCGTCAAAAACAGCGGAACACGATGTATACCAGACCGGCACGTCTCGAAACAGGATGCGCTCGCGGCCGCTAGGGGACCGCGGTAACGCGCAGCACCAGTTGCGTGCCGCTGTCGAGTTTGACATCGCGATTGCGCGAACGCAGCACCGAACCCTGCGTGTCGCTCGTAGCCGCCGTGTCAAGGGTGATGCCGTTCAACCCGCTCACGCCCGCGGTAGCTCCGGCGCGTGTGGCCGCGGTGGTCTCGCCGGCAACACCGCCGAGTTCGCCCGCCGATTGCGCGCCGACGTTGCCGCCGATGCGTCCCGCCGTCTGTCCCACATCGCCGACTACGCCGCCAGGACCGCGTCCCGGCTGCGCCATGCCACCGCTCGCGGATTGCTGCATGCCCGGCTCCCCGGCGCCGGCGTCGCTCATATCTCCGTAGGCGCTGCTGACCGGCGGCGGAGGCGCGGCCAGCGCCTGGATGACGGCGTGCACCGGAACCTGCTCGCCGCCCTTGAGAACGGCGTGGTCGAAGGCAATGGCCAACTCGGATTCGGCATTGGCATCACCCTTGGCCCGGGCTTTCGCTGCGGTGACGTGACCGATCAGTTTGGCGCCGCGGGGCACCATCACGCGCCCGCCGGAGCGCACATCCTGGGTGACGCGGGCCTGCACCTCCTGCCCGACCTTGGCTTTCTTCGCATCCAGGCTCTTGCTTAACTCGGCGTGGATCGTGGTGCCGGCTGCTACCCCGGTCTGCCCCTGCGCTGCTTCTGCCGAGGCGGCGGCATTCGCCCCGCTCTGCGGCGGGTTCTGCGCCCCCGCAAAGGAGACTCCCAGCAGCAACGCAGCGGTCAAGATGAATGAGGTGGTCTTCACGGAAGCCTCCTTCGCGCGCAAGACAGGAACTCTGGCCCGGCAGGAGCTTGGATGCGAGATGCGGCCAATCGGCAGCTTACGGCTTGTCTATTTACAAGGAAACAGCTTCGACGGCGTCGCGGCGGGCAATCATGCGCGAAAGCGCGGAGCCGATCTCGGTGGCGCTGAAGGGCGCGATGGCGCAGTAGTCGACCGGGATCTTGAACATCTCGCGCAACGCCGCCGGCGTCGGCTCGTCGGTGTAGACGAACACCACCGGGAAGGGGCGGCGGCTCTTGGCGAACTTGGCGATTTCCAGCCCGTCACCCTGGCGATCGAGATTCAGATCGGTGATGACCGCGTCGTAGTCGGAGTGCTCCAGCAGGCTGCGCGCCACCCGGCCGCTTTGCGCAAATTCGACCGCGTAGCCATTGCGGGTAAGGAATTCCAGCAAGGGATGCGCTCCCAGGCGCTCCTGGTCGGCGACCAGCACCGCCGGAGGCGAGTCGCCCGGGGCCTCGAACAGCAGGCCGTCGGCCGCCTCCACCAGGCTGTAGCGGACGCGGTCGCCGCAGGTCCGGCAGGAGGGAAAGGGCTCGCCGGCGCGAACGCTCAATTCGTGCGGGCGGCGATGCTGGGCGTGGATGACGCGGTACACACCCCCAACCTCGGCCTTCTCGCCGGGAACAAATTGCCGGATTGCGTCCTGCTTGGGCATGGCCTTGGCCAGTAGCCGTGTCCTTCACCGCCTGTCCCCTCGAATGGAACTGACTGGCAGCCATTCCCAGGCGTGTGTCGCGCGGTGTCGAGGGACCCTTCAGCCTTCCAGGAAGTCTTCGTCCTCAAAGATGTACGGAGCGGCGCGCAATAACCGGTACCGGACCGCATGCGCGCAGCAGGCGCAGGCCGGAAATTTCTGCCCATGCACCAGCACCACGCTCTCGCTGCGCTGGTCGCCATGGAGAACCTCGTACAGCCCGCTGCGTTCCACGATGTCCCCACACTCATGCAGCGGCTCGAAGCCGCCACCGCCGGAGCATTCCCACGAGAACCGAAAGTTCATCTCACCCCGCCCGCTGATCGAAGCCAGAAAAGGTTGGTAAAGGGAGGAAGGTCCCGTCCCCACGCTGTGCGGTATTGTACCTCCAAAACAGAGCTGCCGGGGGGCAGCACAGAATCGATTTAACGGTTAGAATTGCGCTTTGACCATGGCGCGCCGTCCCACATTGCTGATTGTCGACGACGAAGAGAACGTCGCCCGCACGCTGCAGCTCATCTTCGAGAGAGAGGGCTACCGCGTGAGCACCGCCAACAGCTCCGCCCAGGCGATCCAGACGCTGAGCAATGGGCACAGCTTCGACATCGTCATAACCGACCTGAACATGGAGCGGGAGGACATCGGGCTGGAAGTCGCCCGTTTCGCCAAGCGTCTGAAACCCGCGCCCATCGTGGTTATTTGTACCGGCTTTGCCAACCTGAACAACACCCGCCAGGCTCTCACTATGCACGTGGATTACCTGGCGACCAAGCCGGTGGACCTGGACGACCTGCGCGGCGCGCTGTCACGCCTGCTCACGCGCCGCCGCGACTTGAAGGAGGGCAAGCGCTGATGCCGGGCCGTCCTTTCAAGCGGGAACCGAAGGCCCTCCTGGTGCATCCCGATCTGAAGGTGCTCAACGACCTGCAGAACGAGCTCGTGCAAAAGGGTTACGAGTGCATCCTGGCGCGCGACCTGCCTACCGCCCTGCTCGCCATGACGCAGCACTATTTCGATATGGGGCTGATCGCGACGCAGATCACCGAGCAGGGAGACGGCTGGTCGCTCAGCGGCGTCTTCCGCATGGTGTTTCCCAAATCGTTCGTCGCCGTGCTGGGTGCCGACACCGGCATTCGCACCCTGCAGACCGCCATCAACAACGGCATCAACGACGTCTACGAGGCCACGAGCACGCCGCAGGAGATCGTCAACGCCGTCGTCACCCAGATGACTTCCTTCCAGGCGCTTTTTGACACCAGCAAGGCCTCGCGGCGGGTGCATTGAGCAGCAGCAAGCATTGATCCGCATTGCCTGTTCCTTTGCGTACCTTTGCGCCCTTTGCGTTTATTTTTTTACCGCAAAGGGCGCAAAGGAAGCCCCTTTCGTGCCCCTCTGGCCTTTGGTAAGCGCGAAAACCGCGCTGTCGCGAGTTACTGCAGGTGGGTGACCCGCATCTATTCAGGAGGTACTCGGCTGCCCAGCTCTGGATTTCCGGGATTTTGGCCGCGCCGCGGTTGCGGCATCCGCCGGAAGCCGAAATAATGGGAGTTACGAAACCCTATGACCCCCGAGAAAGTACTGATCGTCGAGGACGAGGCCAACGAGCGCACCGGCATGGCGGAGCTGATCTCCGCCTGGGGCTACCGCACCGAAACCGCCGTTGACGGCGTGGACGGGCTGGAGAAGGTGGCCGCTTGGGCGCCGGGCATCGTCATCACCGACCTCAAGATGCCGCGCATGGATGGCATGGAGTTGCTGGAGAACATCGGCGCCCAGCCTCACCCCGTCGCCGTCATCCTGCTCACCGCCCAGGGCAGCGTGGACGCGGCGGTCAATGCCATGAAGGCGGGCGCCTACGACTTTATCGAGAAGCCGGTGAATCCCGCCCGGCTGCGCGCCATCCTGCAAAACGCCTCCAAGCAGCGCGGCACCGAGCGCGAACTGGAACTCACCCGCCGTACCCTGCGCGACAAGGGCGTCATGGGCTCGCTGGTCGGCTCTTCCAAAAAAATGCAGGAGATCTTTCACCTCGTGGAGATGGTGGCGCCCAGCACCGCCTCGGTGCTGATTACCGGCGAGAGCGGCACCGGCAAGGAACTGGTGGCCCGCACCATCCACGAGCTCAGCCCGCGCAAGGGCAAGCCCTTCGTCGCCATTAACTGCGCCGCCATTCCCGAAACGCTGATCGAGAGCGAAATCTTCGGCCACGAGAAGGGCGCGTTCACCGGCGCGCTGGAGCGCCGCACCGGCTGCTTCGAACTCGCCGAGGGCGGCACGCTGCTGCTGGACGAGATCGGCGAGATGCCCATCGCCACCCAGGCCAAGCTGCTGCGCGTGCTCGAAGACCGCAAGCTGCGCCGCCTGGGCAGCAAGGTGGAGACGCCGGTGGATGTGCGCGTGCTCGCCGCCACCAACAAAGTGCCGGAGGAGGCGGTGGCCAGCGGGCAACTGCGCAACGACCTTTACTACCGGCTGAACGTGTTCAACATCCACATGCCGCCGTTGCGCGAGCACAAGGAGGATCTGCCCGACCTGGTGCAGTCCCTGATCGGCGACATGAATTCCAAGCACAACCGCAATGTGCAGATGCTCAGCGATGCGGTCATGAACCTGTTCCAGGGATATTCCTGGCCGGGAAACGTGCGCGAGTTGCGCAATACCCTGGAGCGCGCGGTCATTGTCTGCGAGGCTTCGGTCATTGAGACCAAGCACCTGCCC
>DASUBK010000515.1:0-5997 GCA_035763305.1 Terriglobales bacterium
AGCGTCATTCCCTGCCCCACAATCAGTTTCAGCACATCCCAGCGGGCGGCGCCGAGAGCGACGCGCACGCCGATCTCCTGCGTGCGGCGGGAGACGGCGTAGCTCATCACAGCGTAAATGCCGATGGCCGCGAGCAGCAGCGCAATGGCGGCAAAGGCGCCCAGCAGGTAGACGAAGAAGCGCGGGCGGGCATTGGCTTCGGCAATGGCGTCGTCGAGGGTGATGACGTCGGAGACGGCGACGTTCTTGTCCAGCGAGGCGACCTGCGCCTTGAGCGACGAGGTCAGCGCAGCGGCATCGCCGGAGGCGCGCGCCACCACGGTTAACGCACTTACATGTTCGCCGGCTCCGAGGTACATCGAGTCCTGCAGCAGCGGGATATAGATCTCCGGCTGCGGCGTAGCAGCCCAGTTGTCCTGCTTCGCGTCCTTGACCACGCCGGCGACGGTGATCCAGCGCGGCTGCGAACGGGGATCGTCGAGGGTGAGGCGCTTGCCGACTGCGTCTTCGCCGGGCCACATGCGTTGAGCAAGCTTTTGGTTGATCACGGCAACGGCGGGCGCGGTGAGAGTATCGGAAGAGGAGATATCGCGGCCGCGCAACAGCGGCAACTGCACTGCCTGGAAGTAGCCGGGCAGGACCACGCGGTAGACGGCGCGCGGCGTTTCCGACGGCGAAGGAACGGGGCGGCCCGCGGCGAAGAAGGCGGTGCGCCACTGGTCGCCGGTGAGCGGCATGTGGTTGATGGCGCCGGCAGCGGTGACGCCGGGCAGGGCGCGCGTCTGTTCCAGCAACTGTTGGAAGAAGGCGACGCGCTGCGCGGGCGCGGCTTCGCGCGTGCCGCTGACCGAAACCACCATCGAGAGCACGTGGCGGGGGTTGAAGCCGGGATCGAGGCCGGCGAGGGCGATGGCGCTGCGGATCATGAGGCCGGCGGCGACCAGCAGCATCAGCGCGAGAGCGAACTCGGAACTCACCAACAGCGAGCGCAAGCGGGCGGCATCACGGCCGCGGGTGGCGCCGTGTCCGCCCTGCTTGAGCGACTCGCTGAGATTGCGAGTTTCGAGCGCCGGGGCAAGGCCGAAGACGATGGCGGTCAGCAGCGAGATTGCGAGTGTAAACCACACCACGCGGGCATCGATCGTGATCGCGTCGACCCGCGGCAGGACCGCGGGTGCGATCAGGGGCAGAACGCGCACCGCGGCGACGGCCAGCGCAAGGCCGGCAACGCCGCCCACCAGGGCGAGCAACACGTTCTCAGTCAGGAACTGGCGCACCAGGCGGGAGCGGCGGGCGCCGAGAGCGGAGCGGATGGCAATCTCGCGGCGGCGGGCGGCGGTGCGCGCCAGCAGCATGTGGGCGACGTTGGCGCAGGCAATCAGAAGCAGGAATCCGACCGCGCCGAGCAGCAGCAGCAGAGCGGGGCGGATCTCGCCCACGACCTTCTCCTTCAAGGGCACGATCTGCACGTCCTTGTTGCTGCCGGGGAATTCGCGCTGCAGGCGGGCGGTGGTGGCGGCGAGTTCGGCGCGCGCCTGGGCGAGGCTCACGCCATCGCGCAGGCGGGCGAAAACGCGCAGGCTCAGGCCGCCGCTGGCGAGGCGAGGCCCGAGCGCGATCGGCGCCCACATTTCCGCCTTGGTCGCCCAGAAGGGCGCGAAATGGAAGCTGCGCGGCATGACGCCGATCACGGTATAGGGTTCTCCGTTGAGTTGGACGCTGCTGCCGACGACGGAGCGGTCGCCGCCGAAGCGGCGCTGCCAGAGTCCATAGCCGAGGACGACGACGTGCTCGCGGCCGGGATCGTCCTCGTCGGCGGCGAAGGTGCGTCCGAGCAGCGGCTGCACGCCCAGCATGGAGAACATGCCGGCGGTGACGTGCAGGCCGGTGACGCGCTCGGCCTGGTCGGCGCCGGTGAGGGTCGCGGTCCAGTATTCGGCGGCCTGCATGGAGGCGAAGCTGCGGTCCTGGTCGCGCCAATCGCGGAAGTTGACGGGGGCGACAGGGTCGGTGCCGTGATAGAGGATGACGACCAGGCGGTCGGCGTCGGAGTAGGCGAGAGGACGCAGCAGTACGCCGTCCACGATGCTGAAGATGGCAGTCGCGGCGCCGATGCCCAAGGCCAGGGCGCAAACAGCGGCGGCGGCGAAGCCGGGGTTCTTGCGCAGGGAGCGAAGAGCGAAACGCAGGTCGTGGAGGAAGCCGGTAGCGAAGCGCATGGGCGATGAGACGGTGGAGCGGGGGAAAAGTTAGGCGGAAGGGGACGGAGGGGTGAGATTTTGGGAGGATCGGGTGATCGGGTGAAGTGGGCCGCAGGCGAGGGCGCCTGCGGCTACGTAATTTTGGATGGCGCACACGATCGCCCCGGCGATGGCGCCCGGGGCCTACCAAACTCCAAAAACAGAAAAACGATCGGGGCATCGGGTGATCGCACCATCGGGTCGGGTGAAGTGGGCCGCAGGCGAGGGCGCCTGCGGCTACGTAATCCTGGGTGGCGCATGCGACAGCCCCGGCGTGGGCGCCGGGGCCTACCACAATTAAAGAATTCGCAAGAAAGTAATTGCCGGTTGCTGAACGCTGATTTGCGAATGCTGATTGCGGCTGCTGAGTTTCTGCTAGGCTTTTGCTATGCCGAAAAAGTTTCTGGTGTGGGTGCTGATGGCGGCGATGGTGTGCGCGCCGGCGATGGCGAGGGACAAGTTCCTGGCGGCCGGTCCGGTGCGACTGGACAGCGACGGCGCGAAGTGGGCGGAGAAGACGCTCAAGAAGATGTCGCTGGAGCAGAAGATCGGCCAGATGATCATGATCTGGTGCCGGGTGAAGTTCACGAATGTGGACAGCCCGGAGTACATCGCGCTGCGCGACACCATGCGGAAGTATCACATCGGCTCGTTCGGCACTACGGTGCCGCTGGACGGGCCGTTCCTGCAGAAGAGCGAGCCCTACGAGGCGGCGATGCTGATCAACCAACTGCAGCGCGACTCGGAGCTGCCGCTGATCTTCGCCGCCGACTTCGAGCAGGGCGTGTCCATGCGGCTGAACGGCACGACGGTGTTCCCTGCCGCGATGGCATTCGGCGCCGATGGGCGGCGCGCGGACGCGGAGGCGTTCGGACGCATCACGGGACAGGAGGCGCGGGCCATCGGCGTGGAGTGGAATTTCTTTCCCATCGCCGACATCAATTCCAACCCGGTGAACCCGATCATCAATACGCGCTCCTTCGGCGAGGATCCGCAGGAGGTGGGCGATTTCGTGGCGGCGTACATCGAAGGCGCGCACCAGTCGGGGCTGCTGACCACGGCGAAGCACTTCCCCGGGCACGGCGACACCGCGACGGACTCGCACCTGGGGCTGGCGCGGGTGGACCTGCCGCTGGAGCACCTGGAGCATTCCGAGTTGCCGCCCTTCCAGAAGGCGATCGACGCCGGGGTGGACGCGGTGATGGTGGCGCACCTGACCGTCCCCGCGCTGGACCCGGATGCCAACGTTGTGTCGAGCACGAGCCACAAAATTGTGACCGACCTGCTCAAGGACAAGATGGGGTTCAAGGGTCTGGTGGTCACCGACGCACTGGACATGAACGGGCTGATGCGGCTGTACGCGGGCGGCGGGCAGAACCCGTCGGGCGCGGCGGCGGTGGCGGCGGTCAAGGCGGGCAACGACATGATCCTGATTCCCGGCGATCTGGACGGCGCCTACAACGGCTTGCTGAACGCGGCCAGGAGCGGCGAGATTCCGCGGCAGCAGATTGACGCCTCGGTGCTGAAAATCCTGAAGGCGAAGGCGTCGGTGGGGTTGAACAAGGCGCGACTGGTCGACGTGGCCAAGGTGGACGACCTGGTGGCCCGTCCGGACAACGTGGGCGAAGGGCAGGCGGTGGCGGACGCGGCGGTCACGCTGGTGCGGGACAGCGGGCAGGCGCTGCCGCTGAAGCGTTCGGCGGGAACTTCCGGCGGGCGCAATCCGTATCTCCAGATGGAGGAGCACGCCAACCGCGTGGTCGCGGTGGTATTCAGCGACAACGTGCGGTTGATGTCGGGCCGGGTGTTCGAACGCGAGTTGAAGGCCCGCATCCCGGAGGCGCACGTGTTCTTCGTGGATCCGAGCATCGCCGCGGGAATGACCGAGCAGGTGATGCAGGCGGTGTCGCAGGCGCAGACGGTGGTGCTGCCGGTGTACGCCGTGCCGGTCTCGGGCAAGGCGGTGAAGACGGCCAGCGGGCTGCAGAACACAGTCGGGCTGCAGGAGGCCACGGGAGCGCTGCTGCATCGCATCCTGCAGACGGCGGGAGCGCACGCGGTGGTGCTGGCCATGGGCAATCCGTATATCGGGGCGGATTACCCGGAAATGCAGAATTATGTGTGCACGTTTTCCAACACCTCGGTATCGGAGTTGAGCGCGGTGCGGGCGCTGTTTGGCGAGATTGCCATCCGCGGCCGGCTGCCGGTGACGATCCCGGAGGTAGCGCAGCGCGGGGCGGGCCTGGACCGTCCGGCGCAAACGCTGCAGGGAGGAGTGAAGAGCCATGGCAAAGTTTCTGGGAATCCTTAGCCTGACGCTGGGGCTGGCGTTGCTGGCCGGCTGCTCGGTCCACGAACAGCACGACCAGAAGTCGGGCGACAAGAAAGTGGACATTCAGACGCCGTTCGGAAGCATCAAGGTCAACACGGACGCCAATGCCAAGGACACCGGGTGGCCGGCGTATCCCGGCGCGCAGGTAAAGCCGTCGGAGGGCGAAGGCCACGATAAATCGGCCAACGTGAACATCTCCGGGCCGTTCGGCGCGGGGGTGAAGGTGGCGGTGGTCGAATACCTGAGCGACGATCCGCCGGAGAAGGTGCTGGGGTTCTACCGCAGCTACATGAAGACCTTCGGCGGGCAGCAACTGGAGTGCAAGAACACGGCGTGGAACATCCACGGCCGGCACGGCGACGACGACGAATTGCGCTGTGACGACAGCTCGCATGGAGATTCGGTCGAGCTGAAGGCGGGCACGAAAGAACGGCAGCACATCGTGGCGGTGAAGCCGAGCGGCAAGGGATCGGATTTTGCGCTGGTGTTCGTGCAGGTAAATGGGAAAGAAGGAGTGCTGTAGGAAGCGGGTGATCGGGTCATCGGACGTCGGGTTATCGCGCCAAGGGGGGCCGCAGGCGGGGCGCCTGCGGCTACGTAATTCGGGTGGAACATGCGACCGCCCCGGCGGGGGCGCCGGGGCCTACCCGTGATTCGCCGTGCGGATGACAGTGTTTCGAACGTTCTTCTATACTCTGGTGGCCTGACGGCAGCACGAATTGAGATTTTCTGCAGCCCCGGGGAGCCGGGGCTGTTGTGTGTTGGGGAACCGGAGTCCAGGCAGGAGAGGGCCAGCGCCATGCTCGTCTATTTCGTACGCCACGCCAGCGCAGGAGAGCGCAAGGCGGACCCCGCCAAGGACCAGAAGCGGCCGCTCGACGAGGACGGCATCGCGCAGTGCGGGTTCGTGGGACGCGCCCTGGCGCTGCTGGAAACGCACGTGGACGCGATCGTCTCCAGCCCGCTGAAGCGGGCCACGCAGACGGCCTCGCTCATCGCCAACGACCTGGCCTTCGAAGGCAAGCTGGACATCGACCCGGCGCTGCGGCCGGAGGCGGGCTACTCGCAATTCCGCGACCTGCTGGACCGGCACCACGACAAGGAAGCCATCCTGGTGGTGGGACACAATCCCAACCTGAGCCAGTTCCTCGGACGCCTGCTGGGCGCGGCGGCCACGCGCAGCGGCGTGGAATTGAAGAAGGGCGCGGTGGCGCGAGTCGAGGTGGACCACCATCGCGGAATGCTGAACTGGCTGATCACGCCCAAGGTGCTGCGCGTGCTCTACGACACCTCCGGCTCGAGTTCCCGTCCGAAGACAGCGCGGAAGTAAGCGCGCTCCTTCTTCACCCCCCACATTTCCAGATCGGCGCCGCCGCGGCGGGCCTGCACCTGCAGCAGGACGCGGCCGTCGTGCACCCGCGCCTT
>DASUBK010000516.1:0-3332 GCA_035763305.1 Terriglobales bacterium
CGCCGGAGCCGTGGAACTGGCCCACGGTGACGTTCCCTCGGGCGCCGCCGGTCGCGGCGCGGGTGGCCCACCCGAAGCCGGGGCACGGCCGGCATTGCGCTTGTCCACCGCCTTCTTGAAGCGGGAAATCTTGCGGAAGTCCTCCTGCGCCTTGCCGTACTCGGTCTTGAGGATGCGGTCCTCCTCGACGTCGGCCAGGTGCTTGATGGTGACATCGCCTTCCACGCGGGTGCTGATGCTGCCGCCCTGTTCCTGGACCTTTTCGGCGAATTTCTTGATCTGGCGCGCGGTTTGGCGGAAGAGCTCGTCGAAGCGCTTGCCGAAAAACACGTTGTAGGCGGCGACCACGGCGAGCACGCGGGGATGGTAGAGCGACTGGCCCAGGCGCTGCTTCAGGTCGCGCACCCGCTGCATCACGCCCGATTCCATCAGCTGATCGAAGTCGCGAAACTCTTCGATTTCCTGCACCACGAAGGGAAATTCGCGCAGCAGTTGGGCATGCTCCGCCGGAAGATCGATCTCCTCGCCCAGCATCTCGTCAATGTGCTCTTCGAACTCGCTGGGCATCTCCACGTTCTCGGGAACGAACTGGCGGTTGGGCGCCACCGAGAGCCGGTACAGGGAAGTGGCGACGAAATCGGCCTTGTCGCGGTCCACGTCGCTCTGCGAGCGTTTGCGGATGAAGTGGCGCAGCAGCGCTTCCGCCGTTTCCGGGCTGGTGGACGCCTTCAGGGAGTCGCGCAGCAGAGGAGCGGAGATCGCCATGTCGAGCAGGTCGAGCCACTCCTTCATGGCGGCGATGGACTGGTGTGGAGTATCAGCGCCGGAGGAGGCGGGACCGACCTGCGCCGGAACCGGCACGGCATGGCCCAGGGTGTTTTCCAGCACGTCAAGGTAGAAGGCGTGAACCGCCGCCAGGTCCAGCAGCTCCGCCGCAGGGTTCAACGACATAAGACTCCCGAGAGAGAAGTGCGTTGCCGAAAAGCGCTAAAAGTCTATGCGGGAAGGCGTGCCGCAAGCAACAATTGGGTGAATTGGTGATTGGACTGACTTCCGCAGCCTTTCCAATCACCCAATCACCGATTCACCCAACCGCCAAATTATTTTCCGCCGAGCACGATCTTGGCGATGGTCGCCAGCTGCATGTTGGAGGTGCCCTCGTAGATCTTGCCGATCTTGCAGTCGCGGAAATACTTCTCCACCGGGTAATCCTTGGTGAAGCCGTAGCCGCCGTAGATCTCGACCGCCAGCGAGCAGACGCGTTCCGCCACCTGGGAGGCGAACAGCTTGGTCATGGCCGCTTCCTTGACGAAGTTCATCCCCGCGTCCTTCATGCGGGCGGCGTTGTAGACCATCATGCGCGCGGCCTCGATCTCGGTTCCCATCTGCGCCAGTTGGAACTGGATGCCCTGGAAGTCGGAAATCGGCTTGCCGAACTGCTTGCGCTCCTGGGCGTACTTGAGGGCGTACTCCCAGGCGCCGCGGGCCACACCCAGCATCTGCGCCCCGATGCCGATACGGCCCTCGTTCAGCGTCTCGATAGCGATCTTGTAGCCCTTCCCCACTTCGCCCAGCACATTGGCCTTCGGCACCTTGCAGTCTTCCAGGATCAACTCGCAGGTGGAGGAGGCGCGGATGCCCAGCTTGTCTTCCTTCTTGCCGACGGTGAAGCCGGGCATGTTCTTCTCGACGATGAAGGCGGTGATGCCCTTGTAGCCGGCCGCCGGATCGACGGTGGCGAAGAGGATGAAGATGCCGGCCTCCTTGCCGTTGGTGATCCACAGCTTGCGGCCGTTGAGGATGTAGTCGCTGCCCTTGAGTTCGGCGCGGGTGGTGAGGGCGAAGGCGTCGGAGCCGGAGCCGGCCTCGCTCAGCGCGTAGGCGCCGACGGTGTCCGCCGCCTGCTTGGGCAGGTAGCGCTTCTTCTGCTCGTCGGTGGCCCAGCGCAGCAGCGCGTTGTTGACCAGCGTGTTCTGCACGTCCACGACGACGCCGGCCGATGCGTCCACGCGCGACAACTCCTCGACCGCCAGGATGGCCTCGAAGAAGGTGCCGGCGCCGCCGCCGAACTGCTCGGGAATCTCGATGCCCATCAGGCCGAGCTGGAAGAACTGCGACAGCAGGCCGTGATCGAAGACGCCCTTCTCGTCCATCTCGTGGACCAGCGGCCGGACCCTTTCCTCGGCGAACTGGCGGATGTTGTCGCGGAAGAGCTGCTCGTCTTCGGTGAGGGCGACCAGGGGAGCGGGAGCGTCGGCGCGTTGCAGGGTGGCTTCAGGCATGGGTGCTTCCTTATCAGCGGAATGAGGACAGTCGAACCTGAGATTGTAACGCGGGAGAGAGCTGTCAGCTATCAGCTTTCAGCTCGCAGCTTGCGGTTCGAACGGACGTTCGATGGGTAAGAAAAACCCAACGCAGAGGACACGGAGACAGTTCTTCGTTCTTCGACGCAGCAACTATCGAGGCCGCAGAAACAAAGAACAAAGAACTAAGAACCAGGAACCCTTGACTCAGGGCAACAGTTGAACGGCAATCACGTGATATTCGCTGGCGGCCTCATTGCGCACGCGATGAACGCGGTGGTGAGCGGCGTCGGGGCTGAACGCGACCTCGCCGGCGATCGTCTTCCTCGGCTTCTCCCAGGCGCCGCCCTGGGGCTGAGCCGCTTCCAGCCCTCCGGAAATTTCGACGAAAACCGTATCGAAGGCGTGTTCGTGGAAAGCGGTGGTAGCCCCGGCCGGCACGTGCACGTCGTAGACGCGGACGTACTGGTTCTCGAACAGCCAGTGATGAAAGGGCTCGTCCAGGTAGCCGGCAGGATGCGGCATGGGCGGCTGCGCCAGCGGCTTGGCGGGCTCCTTCGCGTTCTTCACTTCGACGATGATGTTCTCCAGCGGCGCGTCGAGATTGGTGAAAGAGCGCCGGCCGGGCCCACTCCAGATGGCCGTGCCGGCCACGCTGCGCACATTCGCGGCGCTCCCATCGGCGCGATTCATACGCACCACGCTGGTGGTCAGTGGAATCACCACGCGAGCGGGCCGGTCGTGCACCGGCAAGGAGGCATTCGGCGGAATGCGCAGGCGGACCACCCGCACGCGGGCATCTTCGTATTCGACTTTGACGAACTGCGGCGCGGCCTGCCTCAGGTCCTGGGCGGCGGAGCACAGCGCCGCGCACATCGCAAGCACGAGAAGTCCGGCCATCCGTCGCATGCGCGCTCCTGGGGAAAATCGCCGCATGATAGCACCCGAGCGCCCCGACACCGCGACGCGAGTCGCGGTTCCAGGTTTATTTTTGCGTCGCGACGCGCTCGAGTGGAACAGCGCCCGCCC
>DASUBK010000517.1:0-2856 GCA_035763305.1 Terriglobales bacterium
TCGCCTTCGCCTTCGGCTGGACGCCCTGCATCGGACCGGTGCTGGCCGGCATCCTTACTCTTGCGGCCGCCGAAGAAACGGTCAGCAAGGGCATGGGGCTGCTGGCGATCTACTCGCTGGGACTGGCGGTGCCGTTCTTGCTGACCTCGCTGGGCGTGGATCGCTTTCTGGCCTTTTACGGGCGCTTTCGCCGCCACCTGCATGCGGTCGAGGTGGTCAGTGGCGTGCTGCTCATCGCCATCGGCGCCCTGGTGCTGAGCGGGCGCTTCACCGTGCTGTCGGGGTATCTGTCGTTCTTGAATCGCTTCGCGCTGTAGAAGAGGTTTCAAGTTTCAAGTGGACCGGCGTGAAACTTGGAACTCGAAACTTCCGGGGTGAGGAATTTATGGAAGTAGATCCGAATCAGCCGGTGCAGGAAATGCCGCCTGCGCCTCCGCCGGACGACGGCGGCAATCGCTCCGCCATCATCATCGTAGTCGTCATTCTGGTGGTGACCGGGATGCTCATCGCCGGCCGACACATGGCGCGCAACGGCGGCAGCGCCGGTACGCCGGTTCCCGCCGGCAACAACGTCAAGGGCGCGGCGGCCCCGGATTTCGAATTGACCACGCTCGACGGCAAGAAGCTTCGCCTCTCCGACCTGCGCGGCAAAGCGGTGCTGCTGAATTTCTGGGCCACCTGGTGCGGTCCCTGCAAGATCGAAATCCCCTGGCTGGAAGATTTGCAGAAGCAATACGCGCCGCAGGGGCTGCAGATCGTCGGCGTCTCGATGGACGACGATCCGCCGGCCAAGGTGGCGAAGTTCGCCCAGGACCAGGGCATCAACTACACGGTGGTCATGGGCAACGACAAGGTCGCCGATTTGTATGGCGGCGTGGATGGATTGCCGGAGACCTTCTATATCGGACGCGACGGCAAGATCGTGAACCGGGTGATGGGCCTGGTCGGGCACAAGGAAATTGAAGAGAACATCCAGTCGGCGCTGAAGCAGGGCGCAGGTTCCACCGCGGGAGGCCAATGAAGAACGGCTGGCGAATCGCCCTGGGATCGATCGCGCTGCTCGGTCTCGCCGCCGCGCAGCAGTTGGGCGACTTGAGCCGGCATCCGGTTCCCAGGGTTGCGGCAGCACCGGTCTCGGTGGTCAGCGTGCGCGCCGGCAGCACCGCGACCGTACACCTTCCCTTCCGCGTCGCCCCGGGATTTCACATCAACTCGCATCAGCCGGGTTCGGAGCTGCTGATTCCCACCGTGCTACACATGGACCCGCCCACCGACATCGCCATCGCCAAGGTCGAATATCCCGCGGGAAAGGAGCTCAGCTTCGACTTCGCGCCGGAAGAGAAGCTGAACGTGTACGCCGGGGAGTTCGACGTGAGCGCGATGGTGCGTCCCACCCGCAACACCTCGCCCGGGCGCTACCGCGTGCGCGGCAACCTGAAATACCAGGCGTGCGACGATCGCGCCTGCTATCCGCCCGCGCAGGTGCCGATCGCCTTCGACGTGCAGGTGCAGAAGGCGCCCGCGACCCGGCGCGCGCGGCGCAATCCACCCGCCAGCCCGCATATTCACCAGTAGGCGGTCGCCAGTCGCCGGTAACCAGTAGCCAGTCATCAGTAGTCGGAAGCCGGCAGGCGGTCACAAGTGATCGGTTGCCCCTCATTACCACCAGGCAAAAAATGATCGGCTGCTAGAACAGCGTCGAAGGCGAGTCCGGCGACTGGCCACCGGTGACTGGCGACTGGCTACTGCGTCTCGATGCTCATGGTGTCGCCGATGCTGAGGGTTTTGGGCACGCCCGCCTGTGGCTCGCCGCTGTAGGTGGCGGTGATGCGGAACGAGGTGTCGCTGATGTCGGCGGTGTAGGTGTAAGGGCCGCGCTGGTCGGCGGGAATGACTGTGCCCTTGGCGCGCAGATCGTCCAGCGACAGGTACTTGCCTTCCAGGGCGTACTGCTGCTTCTCGGCGTTGGCGAAAGCGAGCAGGTCGTTGCGCACGCCGGTGACGTCGATGGTGGCGCGCGGCGAGGCGGCGCCGGTGCCCGCGCCGGGCGCGATGCTGGTCATCTGTTTGGAGTAGAGGAAAAGCCCGATGCCGGCCGCCAGCAGCAGCCCGACCAATCCCATCCAGCGCGTCATAGCGTCGCTCCTGGCGGGAATTTTACGCCGGAACGTATTTCAGCAAGTCAGTACGTCAGTGCGATGAACCACGCGAATCACTCGCTGCGGCAGAAGTTCGAAAGCCGGGGTACTGACTTACTGAGGTACTGAAATACCTTTTCTTCTACTGGAAGAATTCCGTCATCGAACTCGCCCCCGCCGAGTTGCCGAGGGTCGTCTTCAGGCCCAGGGCCTGCTCGATGAGTCGCAGCGTCGATTCGTGCTGGTAGAACGTCGTGGAGCGAAACCCCTGCTTGACCTTCGGCCCGGCGAGGACCGCCGCCACCTGCCCGCCCACGTGTCGCACGTCCACGTCAGCGCCCTCGTCGAAGACGACGATCAGCAACCCGTCCTGCTGGAACTGCGGGCTCGCAAGCAGCGGCGCGATATTGGATTGCAGCCAGGAATCGGCCTGGGCGAGAGTACCGTCATGCGCGTCGTCGTCGATGTTGGGAACGACGAAGGAGAAATTCGGCAGCGTTCCCGCGCTGAGATCGGAGGCGAATTGCGAGAACGGCACCATGTTGGCCGCCTGCGTCGACGAGTTCACCACATCGTTGAAATAGGCGAACGGATTATGCCGCTTGACGTAGTTGCCGCTGTTGCCGCCGGTGTAGCCCGCATTCGGCAGATCCTCGGCATAGACGCGCCACGACTTGCCGGCCGCAGTGATCTCCCGCGCCAGGTTGTCGTCGTTGAT
>DASUBK010000518.1:0-7704 GCA_035763305.1 Terriglobales bacterium
CGGCCCTGCTCGGGATCGGACTGGCGTGGCTGCTCTATTACAAGCGCACCGACCTGCCCGGCAAGCTGCGCGCGAGCTTCGCCGGCACCTACTCCACCTTGGAGAACAAGTACTACGTGGACGAAGCCTACGCGGCGACCATCGTCGGACCCATCATCGGATTTTCCCGCGCCGTGCTTTGGAAATTGGTGGACGCCACGCTCATTGACGGCACGGTGAACGAGACAGCACACGCCGCCACCGACGTCTCCAACGGCTTCCGTCAAATGCAGTCGGGGAACATACGCTCGTACGCCGGGTGGGTGGCGCTGGGCGGCGCCGCCATCATGGTGTACATGGTCTGGCTGGGGGTGCACTGATGAATCTCGACGGGATCATCCTCACCCTGGTCACGTTCATCCCCCTGGCAGGCGCGCTGCTGATGCTGGTGCTACCGCGGCGGCACCGCGACATCCGCATCTTCGCCCTCATCGTTTCCCTGCTGGACTTCGTGGTGTCGCTGCACCTGCCGGTGCACTTCGCCCGCAATGCCGGCGGCTTCCAGTACGAAATCAACCTGCAATGGATCACCAGCCCCAATATCCACTACCACCTGGGGGTGGACGGAATCTCGATGTGGCTGACGGTCCTGACCACCTTCCTGACGCCGCTGTGCGTGCTGATTTCGTGGAAGTCGGTGCACGACCGGGTAAAGGAATTCTTCATCCTGCTGCTGATGCTGGAGACGGCGCTCATCGGCGTCTTCGTCTCCCTCGACCTGTTCCTCTTCTACTTCTTCTGGGAAGCCAGCTTGATCCCGATGGCGCTGCTCATCGGCATCTACGGGCACGAGCGGCGGGTCTACGCGGCGGTGAAGTTCTTCCTCTATACCATGGTCGCGTCGGTGTTCATGCTGGCGGCGATCCTGTGGCTGTACGCGCAGACCGGCAGCTTCGATTACCCCGTGGTGCAGGCGTGGGTGCGCGACAACGGCGCCGCTGCCGCGGGCGCTATGAAGTGGTTGTTCCTGGGGTTCTGGATCGCCTTCGCCGTCAAGGTTCCACTCTTCCCGCTGCACACCTGGCTGCCCGACGCGCACGTGGAAGCGCCCACCGCCGGATCGGTCCTGCTGGCGGGCGTGCTGCTCAAGATGGGCACCTATGGCATGGTGCGCTACAACCTGGGGCTGTTCCCCGAGCAATCGCGGCAGAACGCCGGATGGATCGCGGCGCTGGCGATTATCGGCATCATCTACGGCGCCCTGGTTTCCATGGTGCAGCCGAACCTGAAGAAACTGGTAGCGTACTCGTCGGTGAGCCACCTCGGCTTCGTGGTGCTGGGCGTATTCAGCTTCACCCAGGCGGGGCTGGTCGGCGCAACGTACGTGATGCTGGCGCACGGCGTCTCCACCGGCGCGCTGTTCATGCTGGTCGGTATCATCCACGAACGACGGCATACCTTCGAGATCTCCCAGTTCGGCGGACTGGCCACACCCATGCCGGTGTACGCGACTTTCTTCCTGGTCATTACCCTCGCCTCCATCGGGCTGCCGCTGCTGAACGGCTTCATCGGCGAGTTCCTGGTCCTGAGCGGCGCATTCCAGGCGCATAAGCTGTGGGGCATTCTCGGCGCCACGGGCGTGATCTGGAGCGCCTGCTACATGCTGTGGATGTACCAGCGGGTGTTTTTCGGAAAGGTGGCCCTGCCGGTAAATGCTGCGCTGCCCGATCTCGACCTGCGCGAGCGCACGGCGCTGTGGCCGCTGGCTGCCGCCGCGCTGGTGATGGGCGTGGTGCCGCTGATCTGGTTGACGGCCATTAACCCGGCGGCGCAGGCGCTGCTGGCCAACTTCGCGCAAGTGACAGGGATGGGACGATGATTCCCTCGGCTGACTACATCCGGATCCTGCCCGAGCTGGTGCTGACCGTGTTCGGCATCCTGGTGATGCTCATCGATCCCCTGTTGGACGACCACGACAACCGCAACAAGCTGGGAGCGGTGGCGCTCGTCGGCGCGCTGCTGTCGATCGCCGCCACGCTGGTACAAACCGGATACCAGGGCACCGCTTTCTTCGGCATGGTGAAGGTGGACGCCTTCAGCATCTTCTTCCATGTGGTGGTCGGCTTCATAGCCACGCTGGTGGTGCTGGCGTCGTTCGAGTACTTGAACGTGCAGCGCATCCACTACGGCGAATACTACGGGCTGATCCTGCTGGGCTCGGTCGGCATGATGCTGATGTCCTCGGCGGTCGAGTTGGTGCTGATCTTCATCGCCCTGGAAATCTCGTCGATTGCGACCTACATCCTGGCGGGATTTCGCCGGAACGTCGCTACCAGCACCGAGTCATCGCTGAAGTACTTCCTGCTGGGATCGTTTGCGACCGCGTTTTTCCTCTACGGAATTGCGCTGATGTTCGGCGCCACCGGCTCGACCAGCATCTACGCCATCGCCGACAAGCTCCGCGGTGGCGCGCCGTCGCTGGCCTACGCCGGCATGGCCATGATGTTCATCGGCCTGGGATTCAAGGTCGCCTCGGCTCCCTTCCACGTGTGGACACCTGACGTGTACGAAGGAGCGCCGGCGCCGATCGTGGGACTGATGTCCACCGGTCCTAAGGCGGCTGCATTCGCGGTGCTGTTGCGAATCCTGTTTGCCAGCGCGGCGCCGGGATGGTTCTGGGTGGTATGGGTCTCGGCGGCGCTCTCGATGACGCTGGGCAACATCGGCGCGCTGGTGCAGAACAACGTCAAGCGCCTGCTGGCCTACTCCTCGATCGCGCACGCCGGGTACCTGCTGGTGGCCTTTGCGGCGGCGAAGGAGGTCGGCATATCCGCGGCGATCTTCTACGCCGCGTCCTATGCGGCGATGAACGTCGGCGCCTTCGTGGTGGTCAGCCACTTCGCCAGCGTGGGCGAGCGCTACGTCACGCTCGACGACTACTCCGGGCTGGGACGTCGCGCGCCGGGCCTGGCAGCGGTGCTGACGGTGTTCCTGCTGTCGCTGATCGGAATCCCGGTGACGGGCGGCTTCTTCGCCAAGTTCTACGCATTCAGCGCGGCGCTGCAGTCCGGGCTGGTTGCGCTGGTGATCATCGCGGTCATCAACAGCGCCATCGCCGCCTACTACTACCTGCGCATCATCGTGGTGATGTACATGCGCGAGCCGCGCGAAGAAACGCCGCTCACGCCGGTTCCCTTCCCGCTGGGCGTGTCGCTGGCGCTGTCGCTGCTGGCGACGCTGTACCTTGGCCTGCTGCCCGGCCGCGTGCTGGATTACGCCATCGCGGGAGCGCGAGCCCTGCTGCGGTAAAAACCTCTGTCATTACGTCGTGGCCTTCGTGTGAACGAAGAGAGCCGGTGCACACGAGGGACACGAAGGTCACACGAAGTTCACGAAGACAACTACTCCACCGCGGCCGAAACGTCGCGGACGGAGAACACGATGCAGGAAGCCACCCAGAACGCCGCGGCGTGCGCCAGGGCCATTAAGATCGTTTGCAAAGTGACGCTGACCGCGGCCGGCGAGAACTGCAGGAGGGACAAGTAAATCGCGTAACCGGGAATCAGCGCCTGCATCGACGCCTCGGCGCGCGAGCCCAGCAGGACCTCCGCCGACAGCAGCAGCGCGGCCGCCGAGACTGCCAGCATCGGATGGAGGAACGTCGAGAAGAACTGACCCACGCTGGCGGCGATAAGAAACGCCAGCATGAACAGCCCCGCCAGTTCCCACGCCGGCAGCACAGGAGCGTGGATGCGCAGCGCTCCCCAGGTTCCCATCGCTCCCAGGCCGAGGGAGTAAATTCCCAGCGCCAGCATGATGCCGCAGAGCGCGCCGGCCAGGTATTCGGCGCGGGTAATGCCCTTGGAAAGCACCGACAGCACCCGCCGCGTGCGCCGCTCGTTGTGCAGCGCGGATGCTGCCATGAGCCCGGCGAAGGCAATGCCGTAGGAGCCCAGCGAGCGCAAGAGCACGCTGAAGTCCTCGGCGCTGGCGCCGCCGGCCAGGAACGCGCCGCCGAAGACCAGCAGGTACGCGACCAGGACGATCAGACCCCAGCGCTGCTCGCGCAGGAAATTTACGCCCAGCAGAAGAATGCTCATGCTTCGCCTCCGCCGGGCTTCTCGCCCACAATCTCCAGGAAGATGTCCTCCAGGGACCGGCGCAGCGGGTTGACGCGGATGAGTTCTCCACCGCTGCTCCAGACACGCTCAATGGCGGCGCGCTGCTGCCTGACGGGAACCACAAACCGGACCAGCCCATCGACTGCGGTCGTACCCGCGAAAGCATGGGCCTGAATCCGGCGGGCGACAATCTCGACCTGCTCCGCCGACTCCAGCAGTTCGTGCGTCCGCCCCAGCCGCCGCAGGCGCCCCCGGTGAATGATCGCGACGCGGTCGCACACGGTTTCGATCTCGGACAGCAGGTGCGAGCTGAGGAAGACGGTCTTGCCCGCCGCCCGGAAGCGCTGCAGCAGTTCGCGCACGGCGACGCGGCCCAGCGGATCCAGCGCGGAGGTGGGCTCGTCCAGCAGCAGCAAGTCGGGATCGTTGACCAGCGCTTGCGCCAGGGCGACCCGCTGCAACATTCCGCGGGAGAGCTTGCCGGCGTTGCGGTCGGCGGCCTCGGAGAGTTCCATCGTTTCCAGCACTTCGCGCGTGGCGCTGGCCAGTTGCGGGTCGCGCAGTCCGTTGAGCGCGCCGTAGAAGCGCACCAGCTTGCGCGTCGGACGGTGGTACAGGGCGACGTTTTCGGCCACGAATCCTACGCGGCGACGCGTCTTGGGATTGCCGAAACGCGCGCCCAGCATCCGGCCGCGGCCGCGCGTAGGACGGGTGAAGCCGAGGGCGAGATGCATCGCCGTGGTCTTCCCCGCCCCATTCGGGCCGAGGAAGCCGAAAATCTCGCCGCGATCGACGGTAAGGGAGAACTCCTCGAGCGCGCGGACCATGGGACGGCGCCACGCGGCACGGTACTCCTTAGTCACGTTCTGGTATTCGAGCACCGGAGGCATCTACAGAAGAGTTTCCGTTCTCCTCAGCCCGGATGCAAGCTTATCCGCGGCGGATGGCCGGCGGGTAGGCGGTTCAGCCCCGGAATCGAACTGGCAGGACAACCGAACCCCAAAAGAAAAAGGCCCGTGGGAGCGGGCCTTCTCAATTCCACTGGATTGAGCCGTTACTTTACCTTGGCAAAGATGATCACCAGGGTGTAGAGGGCCAGCGACTCGATCAGCGCCAGGCCGAGAATCAGCGCCAACTGGATGCCGGGGCGGGCGGCAGGATTCCGCGCCAGCGCCTCGCACGAAGCCGCGGTCGCCTTCGCCTGCCCGATGCCGCAGACCGCCGAGGCGATCGCCATGGCGAAGCCGGAGGTGATTGCGACCCAGTTGGGGCCGGCGGCCGCCGCCGCTTCCGGCTGCGCGAATACCGGCACGGCAAAGCACATCACCGCCATCAACAGGAACATCACACTGAGAATTTTCCGCATTGCACTTGCTCCTTTATCAATCGCCGCAGGAGGTGGTTGACCTCATCCCGTGCCGAGGCCCTCACGCTGGACGGCAGTTTCAGTTGTCAGTTACCGGTTGTCAGTTGCCAGTAAGGCGGATTCCAGCTGGGAACTGACAACCGGGAACTGGGAACTGCTAGTGTTCTGTCGCCACCGCGCCCGCCAGGTACACCGTGGTCAGCAGCACGAAGATGTAGGCCTGCAGCAGCGATACGCCGATATGAAGCCCGAGGAATACGACCGGGATCCCGATGGGAACCAGGGAAAAGAAGACCAGCGTCACCATGTCGCCGGCGAACATGTTGGCGAACAGACGGATGGTGAGCGAGAGCACGCGGGCGCAGTGGCTGATGATTTCGATGGGAATCATCAGCGGCGCCAGCGCGGGCATGGGGCCGGCGAAGTGGGCGGCATAGTGCAGCGGGCCCTGCCGCTTCACGCCCTGGACATGGTAGTAGAAGAACGCCGCTATGGCGCAGCCAAGCGGAACCGCCGGCGTAGCCGTGGGCGACTCAAAACCAGGGATCACCCCCAGCAGGTTGCACATCAGGATGAACAGCCCTAGCGCCACCAGGAAGGGCGTGTACGGCTCGCTGTGATGGCCGATGATCTCCTGGCTCTGGTCGGTGATGAAGCCGTGCAGCCCCTCGAAGAGGTGCTGCAGCGTGCCGGGCCGGTCTACCGATAGCGCGGACCGGGTGATCGCGAACAGCACGATCAGGAAAACGACGACCAGGATCTCCATGGCGACGGCGTTGCTGATCGGCGCCTGGGGGAACTGCGGGTGGACCCGCACGGCGTTCAGCAGCGCGTCCACCGGGCCGGCAAAGACCCGGTTCAGCAGCGCGGTAAGTGGAAGTTGCTCTGGCATGAAGAAGTTTCTAGTGTTCCAGTTTCCAGTTCGCCATCGAGTCTCCGCTGATGCGCGTGAAACTGAAAACTTGAAACCTTCAGATTCCCCGGCGCACGGCCACCCAAACCTCGTACATCGCCTCGCACAAGATGGCGGCCACGGTCAGGAACAGGCCGCCCAGTAAGCCGTACAACGCCGTCAGAGAAACTCTGAATATAGCATAGCCGGCGAGCGCGATTAAAGCGTAGCGGAGCAGGAAGCGGGCCACGATTCCGCCCGCCGGCTGGCGTTTCCCGCTGCTGTGCACGCGGTCGAGAAGGCCGCTCACCGCCTGCTTCAGCCAGAAGAAATTCACGTAGGAGATGACGCAGCCGGCGGCCAGGCCGAGGGCCAGCGCCGTCCCGTAGGACCACCAAGCCACCGCGGTGGCGACGACGCCGACCACGCCCATGATGCGGCGAATGCGATCCAGCGCGCCGGAGTAGAACTTCACCGCCGCCGGATCGAGCGGCGGGGACGGCGGCGGGAGTTCGAGTTGGTCTGCGGGATCGGGCAATTTGCGATTGGCGATTTGCGATTTGTGATTGGACAGGAACTTGGGACAAATCACAAATCAGAAATTCCGTATTTCTCTGCAAGAAACGTCTTCAGCTTCACTGGCAAGACTCGAGCCAGTTCCTGCCAGGTCAGGACCTTGCAGCGCACCCGCAGATCGTGCGCGCGGACGCAGCGCATGACTGCGTACCATTGCTCCAGCAGGTCGGGACGGCGCGCGTCCAGCAGCACGCAGAAGGAGCTAGCCAGCGCGTGCGCCGCCAACACATTGCGAATCAGTTGGTATGACGCATGGCGCTCACCAATTCGCGGCAGGTCCTCTCTTTCAAAGACCTCATCAACATCACGGTAGCGGGCGAGATGGCGTTCCGAGCAGGTTTGGAAGTCGGATTCGGTCAGCTTGGCTTCTACCAGGAGATCGCCCAGGCGCA
Source organism: Terriglobales bacterium (assembly GCA_035763305.1). GTDB lineage: Bacteria > Acidobacteriota > Terriglobia > Terriglobales > Acidobacteriaceae > DASUBK01. Next base: position 7,327 of record DASUBK010000518.1, read on the forward strand.
TATCGACCTCGGTGGCGTCGCAGCCGCGCAGCAGCGGCACCCGGGCGCGAAAGCCGAACTCCGGCTGCGCGTCCGCATGCACGCCGAGCAGCCCGGGCACGCGCTCGTCGCGCAACAGTCGCGGGTAACAGAAGACGTTCATCAACAGCGCGTCGGAACTGTTGCAGGAATCCAGCTCGCGCAGTCCGGCGCCATCGTAGGAAGAGAAGGCATGGCGCGCGCTGGTATGCGGCTTCTGCAGGCGCTTGCTCCAGGCGGAATTCGCGCGGATGCGCCGCCAGCTCTCGGGCAGAAAATTGGCGTGCCCGCGCTCGTCGGGCTTGAAGCAGACCACGGGCGGGTCGCCGCGGCTGAGGATGGCGGCCGCGGCGTGCTTGC
>DASUBK010000519.1:0-2864 GCA_035763305.1 Terriglobales bacterium
GAAGCCGCAGCAGATTGACCTGAAATACGGCGACACCAACTACCCGCCGTCGGGAGGTTCCGGCGGCAGCACCACCATCGGCGGCGTCAGCTCTTCGACGCACCGCGCCGCGGTGGATGCGCGCGACGCGCTCTTCGCCAAGGTCGCTCCCGCTCTGGGCACAACAGCCGACAAGCTGGAGGCGGTCAACGGCACGGTGCGCGTGATGGGCGCTCCGTCGAAAGCGCTGCCGTGGAAGCAGGCATGCGCCAAGCTGGGGGCCACCGGCGTCACCACGCACGGCAAGAATCCCGACCGCAGCAAGCCGCCCGATCTGACCAACGCCGGCGTCGCGGGCGTGCAACTCGCCGACGTTTCCGTGGACACCGAGACCGGCATCGTCAAGGTCAACAAGATGGTGGCGGTGCAGGACTGCGGCCTGGTGATCAACGTCAAGACCGCCGAGTCGCAGGTCTTCGGCGCCATGATCATGGGCATCAGCTACTCGCTCTACGAGGAGAAGATTTTCGATCCCGCCACCGGGCGGATGCTGAATCCCAACATGGAGTTCTACCGCCTGGCCGGATACGGTGACATCCCCGAACTGGTGGTGCATATGATGACCGGCCCGGGCTACGACGAGCGCGGCGTCATCGGCCTGGGTGAGCCGCCGACGGTCTCACCGGGCGCGGCGCTTTCGAATGCGGTGGCCAACGCCATCGGCGTGCGCGTGCCGCACCTGCCGCTCACCCCCGACCGCGTGCTGGCGGCGCTCGCCAACAGCGGCTCGATGCAGAGAGGAGGCGAGTAATGCGACCGTTTGAATACGCGGTTCCCAAGGACAGCAAGCAGGCGGTCGGCCTTCTCGGCAGCAATTGGGACGACGCCGCGGTCTTCGCCGGCGGCACCGACCTGCTCGGCCTGATGAAGGACGACGTGGTCGCGCCCAAGCGGCTGGTCAATGTCAAGCGCGCCACCGACCTGCAAGGCATCAACTACGGTCCGCGCGGCTTGCGCATTGGCGCCGGCGTGCATCTAGCCGACGTCGCCGACAACGCCGCCGTTCGCCAGCACTATCCCGCGCTGGCGACTGCGGTGGACGAGGCCGCGAGCCCGCAGATCCGGCACATGGCCACCATGGGCGGCAACTTGTGCCAGCGCCCGCGCTGCTGGTACTTCCGCAACGGCTTTGGCCTGCTCGGGCTGACGCAGGATGGCAAATCGCTGGTGCGCGATGGTGACAATCGCTACCACGCCATCCTCGGCAACAACGGCGCGGCGCTGTTCGTCAGCCCGTCGTCCATCGCGCCGGCGCTGATCGCCTACAACGCCCGCGTGCACCTTGTTGGTCCCGAGGGCGCGCGCGAGGTGGAACTGGCGAAATTCTTCGTCATTCCCACTCAGGCAACACAGCGCGAGCACGATCTCAAGCCGAACGAGGTGATTGTCGAAGTGCTGGTGCCGCCGCCGGCCCCGGGCCTGCGGGCAGCGCACTATGAAGTCCGGCAAAAGGCTGCCTTCGACTGGCCGCTGGCCACCGCCGCCGTGGCGCTGGAGATGAGCGGCACGAACGTTAAGACAGCGCGCATTGTCATGGGCCACGTGGCGCCGATTCCGTGGATCTCGGAGGAGGCGGCGCAGGCAATCCAAGGCAAGGCGATCAACGATCAGACCGCCGACGCCGCCGGCAGCGCCGCGGTGTCGAAGGCGCAGGGCCTCGGCCGCAACAATTACAAGATTCAGTTGGCGCGCGTGGCGGTCAAACGCGCGTTGCTGGCCGCGGCTGGGAAACACGCGTAGGGGTAGTCCTATAGTGAGATGGGCGACAGACCAGCGCGCGTAGCGCACGAAAGAACGGGCAGCCCCCGGCGTAAGCCGGGGGTGAACGAGATTGGGAAGTTGGAGCCCGCTTTAGCGGGCGAAAGATAATCGGCTAGCGACTAACGACCAGCGACTAACGACCAACGACCAGGGCAGCGGGAGGACAAAAATCATCATGGAACGTTTTGACGTCAATCACCCCAACCTCTGCACCTCCCTCCGCTGGAAGGGCCAATTCATCCTCGCCGACCCCGATCCTACGGTCCAACCTTCGAACGAAGGCCTCTTCTGGTGCATGCACACCCAGAACTGCATCGGCCCCGACGGCAAACTCGCCGAGCCCGGCAACTGCTCCTCCCCCTGGCGCCAATGCCACGGCACCGGAAAATGCGACTAATGGATTGACGGAGGCCGGTCGACCTCGACCGGCCTGATCTTCTCTCCCCCGCCGATTGCTTCCGCCCCTCAATTGTCCGACAATAGAACCAATCGAACGGGTGAGGAGTTTACCGTGAAGAAGCTGGCTCTACTCGCAATCGGACTTCTGTTGCTCTCCCTCGCCGCCGTGGCCCAGCAGATCCAGGGCGACTATGTCGAAACCCGCAGCGCCGACGTTTATACCGGCGAATGCTTTGCCAACGGCGAGATGAACCTGGTCGGCAACGAGGCCATCCTCGGCTGGCACGTCGCTAAGGGTTCCTGGGACGGCGTGGCGCTCGACAACGCCACCATTGTCGCCGTGGTTCGCGCCAAGGGCACCCTGGGCGATCCCTACGAGAATCCCTATCCCGCCAAGGCGGTGCTGATCGTCGACGAGCAGACCACGCCCGCGCAGCGCCAGGCGCTGCAGGCCTTCGCCCACCACATGGGCGGCAAACTGCTCGACCACGTGGAGCAGGTGATCGTGGCCCCGGTGGACATGTTCGTCAACCACCAGAAGCACGGCAGCGCCCTGCTGCGCGCGGGGCAGTTCGCTACCATCCAGACCCGCTCGCTCAACGACACCGACCACATCTGCGGCAACGAGAAGACCTACTATCCGCCGCTGACCAATACCACTCACG
>DASUBK010000520.1:0-7794 GCA_035763305.1 Terriglobales bacterium
CGCGGCCTTCCAGCAGACCTCCGGCCCGGCGCTGCAGATCAAGGGCGATTTGACCGCGGTGCTCACCAATCTGCGCGACAAGCAGGTGCTGTTCATCGACGAGGTCCACCGCCTGCAACCGCAGTTGGAAGAACTGCTGTACGCGGCGCTGGAGGACTACAAGCTCGACATCATCATCGGCCAGGGACCGGCGGCGCGCACCCACACCCTGGACGTGAAACCGTTCACCTTCGTCGGCGCCACCACGCGCGCGGGGCTGCTGTCGGCGCCCCTGCGCTCACGCTTCGGCATCGTGCTGCGGCTGGAGTTCTACACTCATGACGAGCTGGCGTATATCGTGACCCGCTCGGCGGAAATCCTGAACGTCGCCATCGATGATGCGGGGGCGAAGGAAATCGCCTCGCGGGCTCGCGGCACCCCGCGCATCGCCAACCGCCTGCTGCGGCGGGTGCGCGACTACGCCCAGGTGCGCGGCGCCGGTCGCATCGACAAGGGCACCGCCGAGGCCGCCCTCACCATGCTTGAGGTGGACCGCCACGGCTTCGACGAGATTGACCGCAAGCTGCTGCTCACCATCATCCAGAAGTACCAGGGCGGTCCCGTCGGGGTGAACACGCTGGCGGCGGCGCTGGCCGAGGAACCCGACGCCATCGAGGAGATCTACGAGCCCTTCCTTATCCAGATCGGCTTCCTCAACCGCACCCCGCGGGGACGGATGGTGACCCACCTGGCCTACGAGCACTTCGGCCTCCGCCCCGGGCAGCGGCAAAACACCTTGTTCTAGGACTCGGCTCCGTTCCTGATTCAGCAAAGCTCCGTGTTTTGAAGCATCTACGCGCGCAAGAGCCATTTTTCCCTTGTAAATTGGCCCTGAAACGATACACTTGCGCCGCATTCCCCCGAAAGCGCTTCAGGGAGAGGTTTGTGACCGACAATCAGGACCTGCACGACCTGTTCACGCGCATCTTTGACGTGCTGCGCGCGCACCAGGAATCGTTGTTCAAGAGCAATCTGGCAATCCATGCGGCAGTGGAGGCGTTAAAGGAGCAGGACGCCGAGTTCGCCGAGTCCTACGAACGTCATTTCTGGGAAGCCAAGCAGGGGCAACTGGGGGAAGAAAACGCCATTGCAGCGCGCGTGATCGAAGCCATCCGGCAGCAACTGAAGCATGACACCGCCCGTGCCCAAGGCGCAGACTAGAACCACCAAGGCATCGCCGGCGCCACTCCCCGGCAATCCCGACTCAGGATTCGCTAGACCCTGGCTGGCGCTTTGCGTTGCCTTGGCCGTTCACGTGTGCGACGAGGCCCTGACCGGCTTCCTTTCCGTCTACAACCCCACCGTGCTGGAGGCGCACCGCCGCTGGCCGTGGTTCCCCATGCCGACATTCACCTTCGGCGCGTGGCTGGCCGGCCTGATCGTGGTCGTGATCGTCGCCGCGCTGCTCACGCCGTTCGCACGGGCCAATCGCCGCGGCTTCCGCGTCGTTGCCTGGATCGCGGCCGTCCTGATGTTCGGCAACGGACTGGCTCATATCGCGGCGACCATCGCCGGGCGCACCTTTGCCGACATTCCCGTCTCCCGCCCGGCCCCCGGCTTCGATTCTGCCTTTCTCCTGTTGGCCGCGTCAGGATGGCTGATGGTGAGCCTGCGGCGAACTCGTAGTTCGATCGGGTGATCGGCGTGGACGGCGAAGCCATCACAAAATCACTCAAGCACCCCATCGCTTGATAGAATCTCGCTCCCATGGCCGTCGCCGTCCGCTCCTTCGCCAAAATTAATCTCGGGCTGTACATCGGCGCGCGCCGGCCCAGCGGCTTTCACGACCTTCGCACTGTTTACCAGACCATTGCCCTTCACGACCTCATCCGCGTGGATGTGGCCCGCGGCGTCGGCATCGAGATCCGCTGCAAGGACGCGCGCGTTCCCGACGACGAGAGCAACACCTGCTGGCGGGTCGCCGACCGCGTCCTCAAGGCGCTGAAGACGCGGCAGAAAGTCGTCATCCAGATCGACAAGAAGCTTCCGGTCCAGGGCGGGCTGGGCGCGGGCTCCTCCAACGCCATCGCCACGCTGGTCGCGCTGGAGAAGGCGCTCAAAGTCGAGTTGCCGCCGGCGCTGAAGCTGCAAATCGCCTCCGAGGTCGGTTCCGACCTGCCTCTCTTCCTGGTCGGCGGAACGGTGCTGGGCAGCGGCCGCGGCGAAGAGGTCTTTCCCCTTCCCGACCTGCTGCCGCTGGCCTGCGTGGTGGTCACGCCGCAGGCCGCGGTTTCGACCCCGCAAGCCTTCGCCGCCTGGGACCGCCTGCAGGAGAATGCTGAATTGACGGGTCCTGCCCCCGCCTGTAGAATCGATGTGTTCAGCCGCACGATTTTTGCGTGGCTGGCAGGTACCCTCACCGGTGTTCCCGCCGAGGATGGAAGGCCGCACGCGAAGCGCGGCGCCAAGTCCGTAGTCAAGAGTGGGGACCGGGCCGAGACATTGCTTCTCGACCTCGTCCGAGCCGGGATCGAAAACGACTTCGAACGCGTCGTCTTTCCCCAGTATCCGGAATTGCGTGAGGTCAAGCGTGTGCTCGAACGTGAAGGGGCGCGGTATGCGTCTCTTTCCGGTTCCGGTGCGGCGCTGTACGGGCTCTTCGAGTCGCTGCAGGACGCGGAGCGCGCCGCCGAACGGTTGCAGCAGCGCGGGCTGGCGGCGCAGGCGACGCACACCTTGTCGCGCAGCGAGTACTGGCGGCAGATGGTGGAGTAAGTGCCGAATGGCGAGTGCCGAGTGCCGAATGGGTTGAGAATTCGGCAATCGGCATTCATCATTCGGCAATGGTTGGATTGGGCGGTCGACTAATGGTAGGTCAAGTGCCTTTGGAGCACTTTGTCTAGGTTCGAATCCTAGCCGCCCAGCCAGAACAGTTTCGGTTTCAGTTTCAGTTCAGAAGGATTCGGCCGCAGCTGAAAGCTGATGGCTGAGAGCTGATAGCTACTCATGCAGGCAGGCCAGAAAACCCAGGCAGTCCCCGGCACGGAAAACCAACCCGCAGGGGGTGAGGCGATGGCATCCGTGGTAACCGCGGCGGAGCGCAAGGATCCGCCTACGCAGCAGCCCAAGAGCGGCGAGCGCAAGCCGCATCGCGCCCGCACTGACGACAAGCTGAAGATTTTCTGCGGCAGCGCCAACCCGGCGCTGGCTGACGAGATCTGCAAGTTTCTCGACATTCCCCGCGGGCAGTCGCACCTGACGCGCTTCTCCGACGGCGAAAACTACGTGCAGATCCTGGAGAACGTGCGCGGCGCCGACGTCTTCCTGGTGCAGCCCACCTGCCATCCGGTGGACGAGCACCTGATGGAACTGCTGCTGATGATCGACGCGCTCAAGCGCGCCTCGGCGCGGCGCATCACCCCGGTGATTCCCTACTTCGGCTACGCCCGCCAGGACCGCAAGGACAAGCCGCGCACCCCCATCTCCTCCAAGCTGGTCGCCGACCTGCTGACCACCGCCGGCGCCGATCGCGCCCTGGTGGTCGACCTGCACGCACCCCAGATCCAGGGCTTCTTCAACATCCCGGTGGACCACCTGTTCGCCTCGCCGGTGCTGGTGTCGTACTTCCGCGAGCTCAACCTGCCCAACCTGACGGTGGTTTCGCCCGACGCCGGCGGCGTGGAGCGCGCCCGTTTCTTCGCCAAGAAAATGGATTCGGCGCTGGCCATCGTGGACAAGCGCCGCACCGGCATGGACGAGACCGAGGTCATGCACGTCATCGGCGACGTCAAGGGCCAGACCTGCCTGATCCTCGACGACATCATCGACACCGCCGGCACGCTGGTGAAGACCGCCCGCGCGCTGAAGGAAAGCGGCGCCACCGAGGTGTATGCCTGCGCCTCCCATCCCATCCTGAGCGGGCCGGCCATCGAACGCATCTCCGGTTCGCCGCTCAAGGAGGTGGTGGTCACCAATACCGTGCCGCTCAGCGAGGCCGGTCGCAAGGAAGCCAAGATCAAGGTGCTCTCCATCGCGGGACTGATCGCGCGCGCCATCGAGTCCATCCACGAGGAGACCTCGGTGAGCAGGCTGTTTGCGTAGCAGTTGTTGGTTGTTAGTTGTTGGCAGTTTGAGTTTTGTGCTGTTGGTTCCGGTTGTGGACTTCGGAGAAGCCTCTCGAAGTACTAACAACTAACAACCAACAACGATTTTGAGGAACTTATGGCAACGACAGAAAACCTGATAGTGGAAGCGCAGCCGCGCGAGGCGAAGACCAAGAACGTCGCCCGCCGGGTGCGCAAAGCGGGCCGCGTGCCGGCCGTGGTGTACGGAGCCAAGAAGCAGCCGTTGGCGATCAGCGTCGATCCCAAGCAGATCAGCAAGGTGCTGCTCTCCGCCTCCGGCCACAACACCATTTTTGATCTGGAGCTGGACGGCGGCAAAGAGAAGGCGATGATCGTCGACTGGCAGTACGAGCCCATCAAGGGCGCGCTGCTGCACATCGACCTCAAGCGCATCGCCATGGACCAGCGCCTGCACGTCAAGGTGCCGGTCATCCTGCGCGGCGAGGCCGCCGGGGTCAAGCAGCAGGGCGGCATCCTGGAGCAGATGCTGCGCGAGGTGGACATCGAGTGCCTGCCCGCGGACATCCCCGCCAACATCGAGGCGGACATCAGCCACCTGGTGTTCGGCACGGTGCTGCGCGTGGCCGAACTGCCGCACGCCGAGGGCAAGGTGAAGTTCCTCACCGACCCCGACCAACCGGTGGCGCATATCACCGCCGTCAAAGAAGTGGTCACGGCGACGCCCGAGGCGGCGGCGGAAGCCGCGGCCGCGGCTCCGGCCGAGCCCGAGGTCATCAAGAAGGGCAAGCAGGAAGAGGAGGGCGCCGAAGCCGAAGCGGCTGCGCCCGCCAAGGCCGAAAAGGGCGAGAAGAAGGAGAAGAAATAGTTTCGAGTTTCAGCTTCAGTTTCAGCCAGCCTGAAACCGAAACTGAAACTGAAACTTCTTCGCGGCATGAAGCTGATCGTCGGTCTCGGCAATCCCGGCATCGAGTATCAGTTCACGCCGCATAACCTGGGTTTCCTGGCGGTGGACCGGATCGCGGAGCGAACCGGCGCCCGGGTGACCAACCGCAAGTGCCGGGCGCAGACCGGGCGGGCGGTCGTCGGGGGCGAAGAAACGCTGCTGGCCAAGCCGGAAACCTTCATGAACCTCAGCGGCCTGTCGGTCCGCGAACTGGTTCAGGAACATGCAGTGGATCCGGCGCGCGACCTGGTGGTGGTGTACGACGAATTGGATCTGCCCTTCGGCAGCATCCGCATTCGTCCCCGCGGCGGCACAGCGGGACACAACGGGCTGGAGTCCATTGTGGGCGCGCTGGGCTCCGACGAGTTTATCCGGGTGCGGCTGGGGATTGCCCCCGAGCATGCGGTGCGCGACGGCGCGAAATACGTGCTGTCGCAGTTCAAAAAATCGCAGTACCCGGCGGTTGACCAGGTGCTGGATACGGCGGCCGACGCGGTCGAGGTCATCGTGACCGAGGGCGTGGCGGCGGCCATGAACAAGTTCAACCGCCGCGCCGACGGGGCGAACGATCAAGCGCCCGGCGGCGAGAAATGAGAGAGCGATGCAACGTACTTACGAACTGATGTTTATTGTCCGGCCTGACATGGTGGACGAGGACCTCGACCGGCTGATCTCCACCCTGGAGACGCAGGTCAGCAACGCCGGCGGCAACCTGAAGACGGTGGAGCGCTGGGGCAAGCGCCGCCTGGCTTACGACGTGCGCGGCTTCCGTGACGGCATGTACGTGCTGTTCGTGCTGGAAGGCACCGGCCAGTCGGTGCACGAGGTGGAGCGCCGCCTGCGCGTCACCGAGCCGGTGATCAAGTTCATCACCGTGCGCGTGGACGAGGAGCAGAAGCGCGCCGACAAGATCAAGAAGCTGCGCGAATCGCGCGTCAAGGGCCGGGGCACCTCGGCGGCGGCTGCGGCCGAAGCCGCGGCGGCTGCGGAATCCGCCAGTGGCGAGTCCGCCCCCGCGAACGCGTAAACGACTTGTAGGGGATTGTGTGGCACGGGTCTCTGACCCGTGGATGATTTTTCCGCCGGCGGCATTGCCGTACCGGTGATTGGAGATAGAAATGGCTGATCAGAATAGTCCGCAGGCCGGCGCACCGGCCGCAACCGCAACCGAAAGCCAGTCGCCCGCGCAGAGCGGCGGCGGCCCGGGAGCAGGCCCGCGCGGCCCGCGCCCGCAGCGTCCCGGTGGACGCGAAGGCGGTCGCAAGTACTTCCGCCGCAAGAAGGTCTGCAAGTTCTGCGTCGAGAAGATCGACAGCATTAATTACAAGGACGTTCGCCTGCTGGGGCAGTTCGTCGCCGAGAGCGGCAAGATCGTTCCCCGGCGCCTGACCGGCGTGTGCACGCCGCACCAGCGGCGGCTCGCCGTCGCCATCAAGCAGGCGCGCAACATCGCCCTGCTGCCCTTCAGCAGCGGAAGATAATTGAAATTTGTAATTGGTAATTGAAAAAGTGGTTGCGGACCGCGCGGCTTTCGGCGCGGCGGCAAATTACAAATTTCAAATTACAAATTAGAAATTCGTGGCGCGTGCCCTGACCGTCGCCCCGAAAATGAATCTGGAGCGCGATATGGAAGTGATCCTGAAAGAAGATGTTCCCAAGCTCGGCCACCGCGGCGACGTGGTGAAGGTCGCCGAGGGCTACGGCCGCAATTTCCTGCTGCCCAAGAAGCTGGCCATCGAGGCCAACGCCGCCAACAAGGCAGTGATCCAGCAGATGAAGGACGCCGCAGTGCGCCGCTCGCAGAAGGACAAGGCCGAGGCGGAAGCGCTGGCCGCGCAGCTGGCTCCGGTGTCGCTGACCTTCCGCCGCCGCTCCGGCGAGCACGAGCAGCTCTTCGGCTCGGTGACTTCGAGCGACGTGGCAGCGGAACTGGCGCACAAGGGCTTCAACATCGATCGCCGCAAGATCGAACTCGACCAGCCGCTGAAGACCCTGGGCGAGTTCCAGGTGCCCATCCGCCTGTATCGCGAAGTCACCGCGCAGGTGAAGGTGCAGATCGAGCGCGAAGCGGAAGAGCAGCAGACGGCCGGCTAAGTGTCGGTCCAAGTATCTGTGTGGCACGGGTCTGTGTGGCACGGGTCTCCGACCCGTGTAATGCCTCAATCGGCGCAAGCATCGGCCACGGATTTCCACGGATTCACGCGGATCGAAAGCGATCTGCGGATTCCGCGGGAGCCGTGGCCTTTTTGCCTTGAGGCGTCTTGAACGAATCCCACGACGCTCGCGCCTGTGCCCGCACCTGGTGCCGCTCGCGTCGGTCATGGGACGTGGGCGAATTGCTGGCGCCCCAGGGCAGAGTAAGCCCGCGCAGCGGGCGGCATTTTGATAGCCCGGGACGGAAGTCCCGGGGGAGCCCCGCCCCGTGATCGGAGTGCCGCAGGCACGGCACAAAACCCCTAACTTGTGATATGTATGGTCCGCCGCAGGCCGCCAAGAAGAATTCCCCAACGAAACACAGTCTGCGCAAATGTATCCAGCTTCTGGTTGGAGCCGTCGCTCCGGGCCACGATGATGATGCGCGCGCGTCGGTCCTTCTAACGTCTGCGGGCTGCAAGCGCCCAATACCACAAATCAGGTTTCCGGTGCGCCGTTGGACTGTAGTTTCGTCGGTGTCCTCTTCTCAGCAGACTTGGTGAGAACTCTTCCTCAGGCCGCCACTGCCGGCGTGGTTCGGAACTCGTTGCCGCTGGACAGCACCGCCCAGGCGATGCGCGCCAGCTTGTTGGC
>DASUBK010000521.1:0-8076 GCA_035763305.1 Terriglobales bacterium
CGCAGCCCGACTGCAGCGGCGAGGGAGCGCAGATGTAGATCAGGTCGCTCAGCACGCCGATGGTCTCCGCCCACTCGCGGCGGCACACCGCGTAGCCGATGCGCCAGCCGGTGATGCTGAAGGTCTTGGAAAATCCCGAGATGGTGATGGTGCGGTCTTTCATCCCGGGCAGGCTGGCGGGACTGATGTGCTTGCGCCCGTCATAGAGGAAATATTCGTAGATCTCGTCGGTGAGGACGAACAGGTCGTGGCGCTTCGCTGCGTCCGCGATCCACTCCAGCTCTTCGCGCGTGAACACTTTCCCCGAGGGATTCGCGGGCGTATTCACGATGATGGCGCGGGTGCGCGGCGTGATGGCGGCCTCGAGCTGTTCACGGGTGAAGCTCCACTCCGGCGCGTGCAGGCGCAGCAGCACCGGCGTGGCCTCCAGCGCCAGGATGGTGTTGAGGTGATAGCCGTAGTAGGGCTCGAAGACGATGACCTCGTCGCCGCGGTCGATGGTCGCCAGGCAAGCCGTGTAGAGCGCGCCGGTGGAGCCGCCGCTGACCACGATTTCGCTCTCCGGATCGGCGGTGATGCCGTTGTAGCGCCGCAGCTTCTCCGCGATGGCGCGCCGCAGGGGCGTGATGCCGTCCAGCCGCGTGTACTGGTTCTTGCCGGCGTCAATGGCGTCCTTGGCGGCGCGCCGGACCGGCGGCGGCACCTCGGTGTCGCAGATCCCCTGCGCCAGGTTGATGCCGCCGGCCTTCTCGCACTCCACGCTCATGGTGCGAATGTCGGACTGCACGACGTTGCGAATACGCTGACTCAGCTTGGGCATAAAATTTCGCTCACTTCGGCTGACTCTTTAACGCGATGGACTGTCAGGATCGGCGAAGAATTGAATATTGAAAATTGAAGATTGAAAATTGGCCGTGATCTGCACTGCCTGCGGCACCATACCGTCAATATTCAATATTCATTTTTCAATATTCAATTCTTCGCCTCCGTCACGATCAACTCAATCTGAAATCTGAAATCTGAAATCTGAAATCTGAAATCATTCTCCCCGTCCCTGCCTGGCCGCATGGTGCGGCAGGGACTCGGGCATTTCCGAAACGTTCCACGCCCACGACGCCAGCACCGCCGCGCCCTCATTGACCTCGTCAGGGATGACCTTGTCGAAGGTGTCGGTCTGCGTGTGGTGCGCCTCGCGGTAGTGCGCCGGCTTCTGAATGCAGAAGTACGCCGGCACGCCTGCATCGCCGAAGGGCACGTGATCGGAGGAGCCGAAGATGCGCGTGCTCAGCGGCTGCATGTCGAACACCTCCTCGATGGGCGTGTAGATCTCGGTCATCAGCGACGCTGTCTCGTACAAGTCCTGCAGCGCGATGCTGAAGACCTTGCCGGTGCCGGTGTCGTGTACCAGCATGGCGTCTACCTTGGGCATCTCCGCCTCATGCTTCTTGACGTACTCGCGCGAGCCCACCAGCCCCTGCTCTTCGCCGTAGAAGAGCAGGAAGGTGATGGTCCGTTTCGGCTGCCATCCCAGCGCCTTGAGCGTGCGCGCCGCCTCCAGCACCGCCATCGCGCCGGTGCCGTTGTCGAGCGCGCCCTGGCCCAGGTCCCAGGAGTCGAGGTGCGCGCCCAGGATGACCTGCTCGTCGGGATGCTCGCTGCCCTTAATCTGCGCCACCGTCACCGACGCCGGCACCGGGCCCTTGCTGAACGTCCCGGTCAGGTTGATTGTCATCGTGACCGGCCCCGCCTGTGCCAGCCGGTAGAGCAGGCTGTAATTCTCGTGGCTGACGAAGGCCATAGGGATTTCCGACGGCTTGTACTGCGAGGCCGAGCCCATGTTGATGAGGCTGTCGGTCTTGCCGCTGTCGGTGAGCAGCACCGCCACACCTTCGTCCTGCCAGAATTTGTTGATCTGCTGCCGCTGGCGGAAGAAATCGCTCGACCGCTGCGGGGGAACACCGTGGCGCGGGGCGATGACCGCATCGTAGGCGTTCTCCGGCACTTCGTTTTCCGGCGGCAGCTTGGAGGGATCGTGGATGACGATTGCGCCCTTCAGCTTGCCCCGGAATGCCTGGTAATCTTCCAGCGTCGAGCCCTTCACGTACACCACCGGCGCGGTGATCTCGCCCGGCGTCGCCTTCGACCATCCGAAAGAGCGGATGCGGACGCGCCGCTGGATGGGCGCGGCGATCTCCGCCGTGTCCACGCCGCGCGTCCAGGCCTGCGCGATCTGGAAGGTCTCCAGGTGCGCGTCCAGGCCGTATTTCTGGAATTCCTGCAGCGTCCACTGGCTGGCCTTCTGCATCTGCGGCGTACCCGTCAGCCGCGGGCCGATTTCCGTGGTCAGGTACTCCAGGTTCTTCACCAGTTGAGAGTGCGCGGTGACCTCGTCGGCGATCTTCTGGTCCGCCTGTTCCATCGCCTGGCGATATTGGCGCTTCTCCTCGTCGGAGCGGGTGGCCGGCGCTTGCGCCAGCGCGGAAAGGCAGAATAGGAGAACAAAGACGAGGGCGGATGCGCGGCGAAGCGCGCCAGGCAAGCTCATGTCAGGGGCCATCCTCAGTGCGAAGTCGAACCCGACATGATAGATCATCGGGTGATCTGGCCATCAAAAACCGAACCGCAGATTACGCGGATACCTGCGGATTTGTTCAAAAAGAATCCGCGGTCAGCCGCGAGAATCCGCGGTTAACTTTCTTCGACCCGATGACGCGATGACCCGATGACCCGATCGCCAGATTCTTAGTGCATGTGGCCGGAGTTCTGCGCCGTGGAATGGTCCATCTGCCGCTCCACCGACCAGATGGCCTCCTGCGTCTTCTCGTAGGGATAGACATGCACCATCCAGCCGAAGATCTGCGGGCGGAACTTGCCGCCGGCGGCCTCGCACTCTTCCTTGGTGGTGATGGAGCCCATCAACCCGAACTTGGGGTTCTTGCCGAAATACGCGCGCCCTTCTCCCGGAGGCGCCTGGCAGAAGTTGGTGTGCTCGTGCCATTGCGCGATGGAGAGCGGGACGCGCGAGTCCAACTCGTCCATGGTCGCATTCGCCGGCGCGGTGTACATGGCGCCGATCAGCTTGTACCCGTCCGCTGTCTTCTCATACAGCAGCGACGTCGGATGGTCGGGATTGAAGTGAAACGCCGCCTCCACGCCGTACCAGGAGTTGGTGAAGTGATACATCTTCTGCTTCAGGTTGGGGAGGAAGATGTGATAGCCGTCGGCCAGCGCCTTGCGGTAATCGCGATAAGGTTCCAGCGCGCGCCGCGCCGCGGCCACGATCTCGTCCGCTTTCTGCTGGTCGCCTGCCCGCGCCGGCCGCATGTCGGTCATCTTCATGTGCGGCCCCATGTCCATGTGCTTGTGCGACATCGACATGGTGGCGTGGTCCATGCCCATGTCGGGCATCGGCTGCGGCTGTTCCTGCGCCACCGCGCACAACCCGGCCGCCAGCATAAAGATCGCAATCCGACGGAATCCCATGGTCCTCACCCCTACAACCACCCCAGCCCGTCAAAGCCAGCGCTGGGGAAACAAACCCGCGTTGCCCTCTATTGTTGCATGACCGCGGTAACCGCTGCGGGCTCAATGCTCGTTGGCAAAGCCCTTCATCCCCATGCGCGCGTCGCCAATCTGCACGTCCAGGCCGTCGGCGTCTTTGACGTGAAAGCTGTCCAGATCTTTGCGCGGGTCGAGGCCGTAGGCGACCAGCTTCGCCTTCAGCGCCGCCTCGTCGTAATGCGGCAGCCCGAACATCACGTGCGTGATCGCGCCCGGATGCTCGCCCGGCCGCAGCACCAGCAGGGTGTCCTTGAAGCGCAGCAGGACCAGGTGCGGCGTCTCCTGCACCAGGTCCAGCTTGAACAGCCCGGTGTACCACTGCTTGGCTTTTTGCAGGTCGCTGACCGTGATGGCGACGTGATTGATGCTGACCGGGTTGAGACGATCGGCGGCCTCCGTGGCAGCTGCAGGCGCGCCCATTGCCGCCACCGCGCCCACCAGCAGGGTCAAGTTCTCCACGAACTCGCGCCGGCTGACCGCGCCCGACTCGTAGCCGCCCAGCAGGGAATTGATGAGAGTACGCATCTGGCTCCTCCGAAGCCGGCGCAGTATAAACCTGCTACGGGAGAGCGGCTTAACGATGAGTCGGCTGCGGCACGGGAGAGGCGTTGATTCCCAGTGCCGACAGCGCCGCTGCCGCCGCTTTTTCGCCGGAGCGGATGCAGTCGGGCACGCCGATGCCGTGATAAGCATTGCCGGCCAGTTGCAGGGTTCCGAACTCCGCCGCGCGCGATTCGATGCGCTGCACCCGGTCCGCATGGCCGACTCCCGGCTGCGCCATGGCACGATGCCAGCGGTACACGCGGCCGAAGAGCGGCTCGGCGGAGAGGCGCAGGATGGACAGCAGTTCGCCGCGCACCGCGTCCAGGATTTCCGCGTTGCTCAGCATCAGCACCTGCTCGTCGCCGGCGCCGCCGAGGAAGCAGCGCAGGATGCCCTTGTCCAGCGGCGCGCGGTGGGGAAACTTGTTGTGCACGAAGGTGCAGGCCAGCATGCGGCGGCCCTCGGAGCGCGGCACCAGGAAGCCGAAGCCCGGCGGCAGCAATTCCAGGTCCTGCTGGCGGTAGCCCAGCGTTACCGTCACCGAGGAACTGTAGGGAATCGTGGCCAGATCGTCGGCCAGGGTGGAATCGGTCTCTCGCAGCATCTCCGCGGCGCGCCACGCCGGCGTGGCCACGATCACGTCGTCGAACTTTTCCTGGTGTTCGTTGAGGCGCAGAGTCCAGCCCGCGTCGCTGCGCTGCAAGCCGCGAACCTGCATGGCGCCGCGAACGGCAGCGTTGTCGAGGCGCGACTGCACCGCCGTGACCAGTTGCTGCATGCCATGGCGCAGCGAGGTGAACAGCGGCTTGGGCTTGTGGCCGGTGGTGCGCGCCATCTCCGCCATGCGCTTACGGGCTTCCAGCATGCCGCGGCTCAGGCTGCGGTAGCGGGCCTCCATCTCGGAGAAGCGCGGCAGCACCGAGCGCACGCTGAGTTCGTTGGCGCGCCCGCCATAAACCCCGGCGAGCAGCGGCTCGGCGAGGCAATCCACTACCTCGGGGCCGAAGTGCCGCTCCACCAGTTGCGCCACGCTTTCGTCGCGGGTGCCGTTCGGCGAAGGAGGGAAGAGAAACTCGCGCGCCATCCGCACCTTGGTGCCCCAGGAGAACAGCGGCGTCAGCGCGGTGGGCAGCAGCTTGGTCGGTACCATGAACATCAGGCCGTCGGGGATCGGCACCAGCTGCTTGCGCTTCAGGATGTACGTCTTGCGCTCGGCATCGTTGGAGGCGATGAGATCGTCCTCGAGTCCGAGCGAGCGGCAGAAATCCAGGCCCCAGTGCTTCTCGGTGAGGAACGAATCGGGGCCCGCCTCGACCAGGCACCCCTCTACGCACTCGGTCGAAAGCACCCCGCCCAGCCGCGGCGACGAGTCGAACAGCGCGTACTCCACCTCGGCGCCCTGCTCGCGCGCCCGCTGCAAGGTGAGCGCCGCGCTCAGGCCGGAGATGCCGCCGCCGATGATGGCAATTTGCTTCATGGAAGTTTCAGTTTCAGTTTCAGTTGCGGTTTCGGGCGGACGCTCTGAAACCGAAACTGAAACTGAAACTACTTAATGTTCACGATCTGCGCTTTGCGCTCCTCCGCCGGTTGCTCCATCCGCGAGCGCGCCACGTCCGCCAGCGCGGCGATGAACGTGGGTGAATCGTTGAGCGACTCCGCCCGCCACAGTTTCATTCCGTTTTCTTCCGCGAGCTTGCGGAATGCGATGTCCACGTCGTAGAGCACCTCGACGTGGTCGCAGACGAAGCCGATGGGCTGCACGAACACACCCGCGTGGCCCTTCGCCTTGAGTTGCCGGATCGTCTCCTCGACGGTCGGCCCCAGCCACGGCCCGCCCGACATTCCCTGGCTCTGGAAGGCAAAGGTCCAATCGTCGACCGTGAGCGACGGTATTTCCATCGCCACCATGTCGGCGGTCTCCTTCGCCTGCTGCTCGTAGGGATCGCCTTCGGTCACGGTGCGAGTGGGCACGCTGTGCGCGGTGAAGATGACGGGCACCTTGGCGCCCGCTTCCTCGCAGGCGCGCTTCCATCCCGCCTGCAAACGCTCGGCGAAGGCCTTCACCAGCAGCGGATGATCGTGCCAGTTCTCGACGAAATCGTAGGTGAATCTACGATTGTGTGGGGACGGGTCTTCGACCTGTCCTGAGCGGGTCCGAGACCCGCTCCCACACGCTTCGTCCAGCGCCTTGCGATACAGTCCCACGCTGGTGCGCGAATTGTGCGGCGCCAGGCAGATGACGATGGCGTGCTGCACGGCGTCGCTCGCCATCTGCCGCACGGCGTCGGCGATGAACGGCTTCCAGTTGCGCATGCCGACGTACACCGGCATGTTCAATTCGCGGGCCAGCGCCTGGCCCTGGCGCAGCGTGATTTCGGTCAGCGGCGAGCGCCCGATCAGCGCGTAGCGGTGCGCCACTTCGTCGATGACGGCCTGCGGCAATCCGCGGCCGCTGGTCACGAAGCGCAGGAAATCCGGCACCTCCGCCGGATTGTCGGGACTGCCGTGGGCCAGCAGCAGCACGGCGGTCTTCGCGGCGCCACTCACGCGTTGGCCTCCCCGAACCATTCCACCTTCGCCGACGTCGCGTACTTCGACGAGTACTCGTGCACGAATTCCGCCAGCGCCTTCACGTGCTCCACCGGCGTTTCCTGCAGGATTCCATGTCCCAGGTTGAAGATGTGTCCGGCGCGTCCCCCGGCCTGCTGCAGGATCTGCGTCGCCTGTGCCTGGATCTCTTTTTTGCTGGCGAACAGCACCACCGGGTCGAGGTTCCCCTGCACGCCGCCGTGAAAACCCAGCGCCTTCCATCCGTCTTCCAGCGTGATGCGCCAGTCGAGGCCGATCACATCGGCGCCGGTTTCCTTCATCGCGGTCAGCAGCATGGACGTTTCGGTGCCGAAATAAATCACCGGCACGCCCGTCGCCTTGATGCGGTGGATCAGTTCGGTGGTGCGGGGCAGCACGAAACGGCGGTAATCCGCCGGGCTCAGGCAGCCGACCCAGCTGTCGAACACCTGGAAGACGTCTGCCCCGGCGCGCACCTGCGCGGCAGAGTAGTCGGCCAGCACCGAGATCAGCTTGCCCAGCAGCTCGTCCCAGGCCTCCGGCGAGCGGTACATCATCTTCTTGGTTTCGAGATAATTGCGCGAGCCGCCGCCTTCGATCATGTAGCTGGCCAGGGTGAACGGGGCGCCGCAGAAGCCGATGACCGGCAGCTTCGGGCCGTAGTGCTGCGCCACGCGGCGCACCGCCTCGGCCACGTAGCCCAGTTCGTCGCCGCGGTCGGCGCGCAGCGCGCTGATGTCCTGGTGCGTGCGCAGCGGTTTTTCAATCACCGGACCTTCGCCGGCTTCGAAATGGAAGGGCTGCCCCATGACTTCCAGCGGCAGCAGCAGGTCGGCGAAGATGATGGCCGCGTCCACGCCCAGCGCGTCGGCGGCGGTGATGGTGACCTCGGCGGCCAGTTGCGGCGTCTTGCAGATGTCCAGCAGCGAGTGGTGCTTGCGCACCTCGCGGTACTCGGCCATGTAGCGGCCCGCCTGGCGCATGAACCAGACCGGCGTGAAGGGCGTGGCGAGCCCCTTGCAAGCGCGCACAAAATGGGATTCGGGAGCGGCCATGATGATGGAGAAGTATCTCAGGATTTCAGCACATCAGTATCTCGGTTAGGAAAAGATCGCCTGCATCGAGATACTGATGTACTGAATTACTGAGGTACCCTTCTTATCCAATCTAGCACCCCGGCGCGCTCCGTGCCCGGACAAGACGTCACAGTAGCCAGTGACAACCATCACAGGGTAGCGGTGCGGCATCCGGTTCCCGGCTCGAGGCGCCATCTTCGGCCATGTCCGGCTTCGAACAGGCCGCGCCCGCGGCGGCGAATATAATCGCGGCGAGTTCTCTCCTATGCGAACCCGCACCTGCCCCCGCTGCGGCAGCAGCGATATCTCGCGCTCCCACCGCCAGTCG
>DASUBK010000522.1:0-4745 GCA_035763305.1 Terriglobales bacterium
CAGTCTCCCGCTCGTCCCGCTCCTCCAGCGCCGTCCAGTATTTTGCGTTCGTCTGCGGCACAGTCTCTCCTCAAAAATGGCAGGTACTGCAATCGGTGGAGGCGTACACGCGGTGCGTCACCGGCTTCACGCCGGCCGCGGCGGGCGCCGGAGCGCTGGTGAAATTGCCCTTGCCGTCGAGCCCAGCGCGATCCACGCCGCGGTGGCAGTTCACGCACCAGCCCATGGTCAGGTCCGGCACCTGGCGCACGCGCTCCATAGTTTCCACTGGCCCATGGCAGGACTGGCATGTGACGCCGGCGTTCACGTGCGATCGGTGATCGAAGTACACGAAGTCGGGCAGGTTGTTGACCTTCGTCCAGGCGATGGGCCGCGGCTCGCGCGCCGGATCGCGCTGCATCTTGTCGTTCAGCGCCAGCGCATCGTAGAGCTTCTGGATTTCCGGCGAGACGACGCGGCGCGGGTCGCGATGCTCCTGCTTCGCCTGCTCATCTTCGGCACGGACGGCACCCAGAGGCGCGGTAACGAAGCGATGGCAGTTCATGCACACGTTCGCCGACGGGATGCCCGCGTGTCGGCTGCGCTCGGCGCCGGAATGGCAGTAGACACACGCCACCTGCAATTCGCCGGCATGCAGGCGGTGGGAAAAGGCGATGGGCTGCGCCGGCTCGTAGCCCTGCTGGATGCCCGGTAGGTGCAGCAACGCCAGGTTGGGCTGAGCGGCCAGCAGCGCCACCGCCAACGCCACCACGAGCGTGATGCTCAGCAGCGGGCTGCCCGCCCACTGCACCCAGCGCGCCTTGTTCCTCGAATCGCTCATCTCACACCCTCGCGCGGCGCGGTTCGATGCGCCGGATTCCGTACCAGCGCACCACCTCCGGCTTTCGCCATAAATAAGGAAGAGGCGCGACCAGCATGTGCACCAGGCGGGTGAAGGGGAAGACCGCGATCACCAGCCACGCGTTCACCATGTGCAGCTTCACCGCCGGCGGCATGGTTGCCAGGTACGTCACGTCGGGCTGAAACTTAAATAAACTCCACAGATACGGCACAGCGCTGGCCGCGAACCACGAACTCCCCCAGGGATGGAAGACCGCAACGTAAATGCCCAGGCCGATCTGCAGCGCCAGCAGGATCTCGATAAGCCAGTCGGCGAAGCTGGTCACCGCGCGCGGCTTGGAGAAGCTGACTCGCCGGTGCAGCACGCTCACGATGCCCACCATCGCCATCAGCGCGAAGGCGAGGCCAGTAACCTCCAGGACGTACAGCCGCAGCGGCCGGCTGTTCCAGGCGATGATGTGCGCCGGCATCAGCAGCCCGCACAGGTGTCCCGCCAGCACCGCCAGGATGCCGTAGTGAAATCCCACCAGGCCCCAGAAGTGCTCCTTGTTTTCCAGGAACTGCGAGGAGAGGCTGGAATACGAGAACGGCTTGCCGCGGTAGCGCTGGATGGTCACCAGGAAGAAGACGAACAGCGACACGTACGGCAGCATGGCGAACCACAGCAGGTTCAGGGTCTGGCTCGGGCTAGGCATGCGTCCTCCCCGGCAAAAAAGATCGAACCGCGGATTCACGCGGATCGTCGGGAATCTTTTCCGCTTCTTCTATCCGCGAAATTCCGCGTAAATCCGCGGTTAGGTTTTGGTCAACATTCAGAACCGGCAGCGCGGTGTGTGCAGAGACGACTTGGCGGACGCCCGGAAACTCCCGCTCCAGGTGCGCCATCACCGCCCGCAGTACGTGCTCGTAGGGGTTCTGCTTTCCCGCGAACGCAGCCAGCATCTTCTCCAGTGCCGGAACCACGATGGCGGCGGCGAACTCCTCTGCCTCCTCGCGCTCCATGTGCTCCAGCAGCGGCAGGGCGTGAGACAAGTGGTCGGGCAGTTCCCCGGTTTCCGCGATGCGGTGCCGGCGCAGTTCGTTGCGCATACGCACCATCAACAGGCCGCGGTCGTAGTTCTCGCCGAAGAGGTGCCACCCCATCTCCAGCGAGCAGACCGGGTTGAGATCGAGGGTGCGGGTGAACAGCTCCTGCGCGTCCTCGACCGATAGCGCGCATACCTGCTCGGCAAACGGCGCCAGCCGCTCGCGAATCTCCGGCTCGGCTGCGGCGATGCACACCCGAACTCGGCTAACGTAATCGGCTTCGGGATAGGTGAGCACGCCGGCCACGCTGCTGAGGAATCCCGACATCACATCCCCCTCTGCGGCGCTTCCACGAAACCGAAGCCGGCGCTGGCCTTGTGGCTGAGCGGATCGCGCATCATCTCGATGGCTTCCTCGCGGTGCATCGGGGGAATGACAAAGCGCTCCTCGAAGGTGCACAACGAGGTGAGCTGGTAGATCGCTTCGGCTTCCGCCACCGAGCAATCAGCCTCCGACAGCATGCGCTGCGCGGTTTCCATGGAGACATCGCCCACCGTGACCGCTCGCCGGTACCAGCGCACCGCCTTCTGCTTGCGCAGCGCGTAGCGCACCTTGCTCTCCTGCCCGCAGCCCAGCAGCTTGGCCAGGTAGGCGACCGGTACCCGCGACTGCTCGATGTCGTGGAAGAGGTCGCCGTCAGGATGGTTCAGCACGTCGCCCTCCTTGCTGGCCATCACCGGCGACATCGGCGGCACGTAGAACAACATCGGCAGGGTGCGATATTCCAGGTGCGGCGGCAGCGCCAGCTTCCAGTCCTTGACGAAGCGGTACACCGGCGAGCGCTGCGCCGACTCGATCACCGACTCGTGCAGGCCGTTGGCCAGCGCCGCCTCGATGACCTGCGGATCGCGTGGATCGAGGATGAGCGAGCGCTGCCCTTCCACCAACTGGTCGTCGGGAAGCTTCGCCACCTCCTCGATGCGCGAGGCGTCATAAAGAATGTTGCCGAGATAGCGGATCCGCCCGACGCAGGAGTGGAAGCACGCCGGCGCTTGCCCCGTTTCCAGCCGCGGGAAGCAGAGAATGCACTTCTCGGACTTGCCGGTGGACCAGTTGAAAAAGGTCTTCTTGTAGGGGCACGCGGCCACGCAGGCGCGCCAGCCGCGGCAGCGCTTCTGGTCGATGAGCACGATGCCGTCTTCGCCGCGTTTGTACAGCGCCCCCGACGGGCAGGCCGCTACGCACGAGGGATTGAGGCAGTGATTGCAGATGCGCGGGAAATAGAAGAACACCAGCCGCTCGGTGGCGAACAACTGCTGCCGCTGCTCTTCCGTGAGCGACGCCAGGTTGGGGTCGTTCTCGGCGTACACCGGCGAGCCACCCAGGTCGTCATCCCAGTTAGGTCCCGACTCGATGTTCACGTACTCGCCGGTAATCATCGAGATGGGCTTGGCCGTGGGCTGGTCGGCGCCTTCCGGCGCGTTGAACAGATGCTGGTAATCGTAGGTCCAGGGCTCGTAATAATCGTCGAGCACCGGCTGGTTGGGATTATGGAAGATTTTGAACAGCGAGTCGCCCTTGCTCTGCGACTTCAGCTGCAGCTTGCCGTTCTTCTTTTCCCAGCCGCCGTTGTACTTCTCCTGGTCCTCCCACAACGTGGGGAAGCCGGTGCCGGGCTTGGTCTCCACATTGTTCCACCACATGTACTCGGCGCCGCGGCGGTCGGTCCAGATGTTCTTGCAGGCGATCGAGCAGGTGTGGCACCCGATGCACTTGTCAAGGTGGAAAACCATCGAGATTTGAGAGCGGACATTCATTTCGGTCTCTTAGTGGTCAGTGGCCAGTGATCAGTGGCCAGTGTCCGGATCAAGGTTGTGCTTCAAAAACTCGGAACCACTCGCATTCTGCTGGCCACTGGTCACTGACCACTGGCCACTTATCTCACCACTTCAACTCCGGCAGCTTGCGGACGTACACGTGCGTATCGCGGTTGCAGCCGATCGGCCCCCAGTAGTTGAAGTGGTAGGTAAACTGCCCGTAGCCGCCGGCCATCAGGTTCGGCTTCAAGCGCGTGCGGGTCAGGCTGTTATGACCGCCGGCGCGACGATGTCCCCGCAGCGGTGAGGTCGGCACCGAGTACGTCCGCTCCGGTGAGTGGTACTGGATGCAAATCCCCCGCGGGATACGCGCGCTCACCGCCGCCCGCGTCACCACCACGCCATTGTCGTTGTGCACCTCGACCCAGTCGTTGTCCTCGATGCCGATCTCCGCCGCGTCCTTGTCGTTCATCCAGAACGGCTCCACGCCGCGCGAGAGCGTGGTCATGCGCTGGTTGTCGCCGTAGGTGGAGTGGATGTGCCACTTCCCGTGGGGCGTGAGGTAATTGAGCATCTTGGTCGGGCCCACCGCCTGCGAGTTGCGCAGTTCGCCGTAATCGGCCGGCAGCGGCTTCGGCTTGTAGGTCGGCAGGTGCTCGCCGAAATCGATATAAAGAGGATGGTCGAGATAGAACTGTTGCCGGCCGGTCAGCGTGCGCCACGGCACCAGGCACTCGACGTTGTAGGTGAAGGGCGAATACGCGCGGCCGTTCTCGATCAGCCCCGACCACATCGGGCTGTTCACGAAGCGGTGCGGATGCGCCTGGATGTCCTTGTAGCCGACGCGCGTGCCGCGGTTCTTCTCCGCCAGGTGCGCCAGCGGCAGCCCGACCTTTTCTTCCATGTTCCTGTAGGAACGGTACGCCAGCTCCCCGTTGGTGACCGAGGCGAAGCGCAGGATGGTGTTGCAGGCGTGCTCGTCGTCGCGCAACGAGGGATAGCTCGCGCCGTTCCACGAGACGGTCGGCCCGGTGCGCAGCGCGGTTTCGTATTCGTCTTTGA
>DASUBK010000523.1:0-10315 GCA_035763305.1 Terriglobales bacterium
GAGCGCGGCCGCAAGGGGTGGAAGATCGTGGACTTCAACCCGCGGGGGATCTTTTCGTAACCAGGTTCGTCGCTTTTCCTAACCGCTGATCTCGCCGATCCACGCTGATTGATTAGAATCGGCGTGGATCAGCGAGATCAGCGGTTTCGTCTTGCTGGCAACTGGCGACTGATAACGGAATGAAACGAGACTACCCCGAGCGTCCTCTCGTCGGCGTTGGCGCCGTGATCGTGCACGACGGGCGCGCCGTGATCGTGCAGCGCTCCACCGAGCCGCTGAAGGGCGAGTGGTCGATCCCCGGCGGGGCGCTCGAACTGGGCGAGACACTGCGCCAGGCGGCCGCCCGCGAAGCGCGCGAGGAGACCGGGTTGATCGTAGAAGCCAGCGAGGTGCTGGAGGTCTTCGACGCCATCCACGCCGACCCTGACGGGCGCTTCCGCTACCACTATGTGCTGGTCGATTTTCTGTGCAAGGTGGTGGGCGGCGAGCTGTGCTGCGGGGGCGATGCCGCCCAGGCCCGCTGGATCACGCGCGAGGAACTGGCCGCGCAGCCGCTGGCGGACAGCGCACGGCAGGTGCTGGCCAAGGGGTTCGAGAGGATTGGGTGAATTGGTGATTGGGTAATTGGGTGATTGGTGCGAAAGCGGAATGCTCGCTCGAGCAGAGACTCTGAAGCTGGTCCAATCACCCAATCGCCAAACTCACTTAATTACCCAATGCTCAATCGGCAATCGGACGTCGGCAATGGGAAATAAAAACGGCCCACAATCGCCCGTCAGGGATTGTGGGCCGCCGGTGTACTGTTGGGATTGGCTGTAGGCGTCGCGTAAACTGCGACCTCGGATACCCTCACTGAGGGGATCCAGCAAACCCCGGCCCCGCGCTGGTCTGCGAGGTCTTACGGATACTACCGGTCTGCGAGGTTAGAGCGACGCTCTAAGCCTCAGCCACCTCACTGTAGCCGCATATGTCATAACTCATATTGCTGGACCACCTCCTTTCCCAGTGTAGGGACAACATAAAACAACTCGTCACACGAGGTCAAATCGTGAGTCACAGGATCGAGTGACTTCCGCGCTTCGTGCTGTTGAGGGTACTTCGTACCTCGACAGCTACTTGCTTCCTGGGCTGGTGCTTTCAGGAGTGTGCCGGCGGAGGGCGCCTGCACCTAGGTGACCCGCGCCATCATTCATCATTCCTGCATCCTACTAAGTGCACTCCTCCGTGTTCCCCGGGCGGGTGAACGACACGACTGCGGCTCGGAAATCCCGTGCTCTGGCGGGAGGACCGCGCGCGCCCTCGAAAACGGCCCATGGGCACGAACTCCATCCTCCGCCTGCGTCGCAGCGCGGCGCAATTGCACGCGCTGGCCCAGGTCGAGCGCGAAATCCGCGCCACCGATCCCAAGATCCGCTGCCGCTATTTGCGCGAATTCACCGACGCGTTCCGCACCTACCAGTCGGTGCTGACGGCAGGCGAACTGGACGCGCTGCTGGCGCCCGCCGACGTCGTGCTGCTGGGCGACTATCACGCGCTCTCCGCCTCGCAGGATTACGCGGGCGAGTTACTGCCGCGGCTGCGGGCGCTCACCGGGCGGCCGGTGGTGCTGGCGCTGGAGGCGATCTTTGTCCGCCACCAGCCGGCGCTGGACGAATGGATGCGCGGCGAGATCGAGGAATCCGAATTGCGCGAGCGCGTCCGCTTCGATCTGGACTGGGGCTACGACTGGGCGCCGTACCGCGACCTGCTGCTGCGCGCCCGCGAGCACGCGCTGGCGGTGTACGGCCTGGATTGCACGCCGCGCAACGATCTGCGCAAGATCGCCGCCCGCGACCGCCACGCCGCCAGCAAGATCGCGGAAATTCGCGAGCGCCACCCCGGTGCGGTGGTGCTGGTGCTGTTCGGCGAATCGCATCTGGCGCCCTCGCACCTGCCGCAATCGGTGCAGCTGCGCCGCCCGCTGGATCGCGTGCTGACCGTGCTGCAGAACGTCGACCCGCTGTACTGGCACGCCGCGGGGGAAAGCTGCGAGCGGGTGGAGGCGGTGAAGGTCAACGACGACGCGATCTGCATCTTCAATTCCACGCCGCTGGAGAAATACGAGAGCTACCGCATCTGCCTGGAACGGTGGAGGAGGGAAGGATCGGAGCGCCCCGATCTCGCGCCCAGCGTCTACAACCTGGTGGACGCGCTGCTGCGCTTTCTCAACATCGACAAGTACGCGGCGACGAACGGCACCCAGCCGAGATTCCTGGTGGATATGCTGCCCGACGTCATCTCCCGCGAATCCAGCGAGCAGATTGCGCGCGTGCTGCAGCGCAAGCGCGTACCCGAAGGCGAGGCCCGGCGCATCGTCGCCGCGATCGAGGAGAACGGCATCTGCTATGCGCCCGCGCTGAGCGCCATTTTGCTGCGCAGCTTTTCCATCCGCCATGGCGCCCAGGAGGTCGCGCGTTTCGTGTTTCACGCCTGCCAGGCGTCGCTGCACCGCGAGACCGCCGCGCTGCCGCTGAGCTCCGAGGACCGCTTCTACCTGGCGGCGATGGAGGAGGCGCTGGTGTATCTCGGCTCGCGAGTGCTGGACCCGGCGCGCGAATCGGTGCGCGAGTCGGGACTGTACGCGCTGTACACGCATCCCCGCGAGGTCATCGAGGAGCAGACCATCTATAGCTATCGCCAGTTCCTGGAGATGGTGGATTTCCTGGTGCTGCACAAGGACTGGGAAGCCAATTACCGGCGGTATCGCCAGGTGCCGTCGTTGATCGGCGTCGGTCTGCAGTACCAGGGGGAGTGCTTCGAGTACGTCACGCGGCAGCTCGGCCTCATGCTGGGCAGCCAGTTGTACGACGCCTACGTGTCCGGCAGCGCCGCCAAGCGGTTCCTGCGGGCGCTGTTTCTGCGGAAAATGTACCGGCCGGGGGTGGCGCGCGCGGCGTACTTCGAGGCGGCGCGCCGGCTACGCTCTACGCGCCGGCCTGCGGCTGCGTGACTGGCGGTGCGTCAGAAGTCATCCCGAGCGGAGCGAGGGATCTGCTGTAATCGCTACGGGAGTCGTGGTGTCTACATCAGATCCCTCGCTCCGCTCGGGATGACACGGAACTGAGAGCAGAGTGAAAACTTAGAACCGAAACCCGATACTGAGACTGAAACTATCTTCTCTTCCCATTCCCCTTGCCCCGCTCCGCCTTTTCGCCATCGGTCTCCACGTCGCTGAGGTGGGAAGCCCCGAAGACGCGCTTGAAGATCTTGTCCACGTTGCGCAGCTGGCGCTTCAAGTCGAACGCCTTCTCCACCTTGTCGCGCGAAACCTTGGCGCTGATCTCGGGGTCGTTGAGCACCTGCTCGCGGAAGTTCAGCCCCTCCTTCCAGGAGCGCATGGCGTGCGACTGCACCAGGCGGTAGGCGTCCTCGCGGGTGACGCCATGCTCCACCAGGTCGAGCAGCAACTGGCCGCTGAAAATCAGTCCGCCGGTGCTGTCCAGGTTGGTCTTCATGCGGGCCGGGTAGACCCGCAGGCGGTCGATCAGGTCGGTGGTCTTGGCCAGCAGGTAGTCGAGCAGGATGGTGGAATCGGGCAGAATGACGCGCTCGACCGACGAGTGCGAGATGTCGCGCTCATGCCACAGGGCGACGTTCTCGAAGGCGGCCTGCGCGTTGCCGCGAATCACGCGCGCCAAGCCGCAAATCTGCTCGCAGGTGATGGGATTGCGCTTGTGCGGCATCGCCGACGAACCTTTCTGCTTTTCGCTGAAGTACTCCTCCGCCTCGCGCACCTCGGTGCGCTGCAGGTGACGGATTTCCAGGGCGATCTTGTCCAGGGTGCAGGCGACGATGGCCAGCGTGGCGACGTAATTGGCGTGGCGGTCGCGCTGGATGACCTGGGTGGTGATGGCCGCGGTCTTCAGTCCCAGGCGCCGGCAGATTTGTTCCTCGTACTCGGGCTCGAGATGGGCGCAATTGCCGACCGCTCCGGAGAACTTGCCCACCCGCATCTCCTCTGCGGCGCGCTCCAGGCGCTCCAGGTCGCGCACCACTTCGGAATAGAAATTGGCCAGCACCAGGCCGAAGGTGATGGGCTCGGCGTGGACGCCGTGGGTGCGCCCCACCATGGGGGTGTGCTGGAACTCGAAGGCCCGCCGCTTGAGGACGTCGCGCAGCTTGCGCACGCCTTCCAGCAGGATGGCGGAGGCCGCCTTGATCTGCAGCGCCTGCGCCGTGTCCACCACGTCGTTGGAGGTGAGGCCGTAGTGCACCCAGCGCGATTCCGGCCCGACCTTCTCCGCCACCGCGGTGGTGAAGGCGATGACATCGTGCTTGACCTCGGCCTCGATGGCGCGGATGCGCTCCAGGTCGAAGTCCGCCTTCTCGCGGATGACCTTGGCGGCGGCTTTGGGCACCAGGCCGGCCTCGGATAGCACTTCGGTGGCGGCCAGTTCGACCGCCAGCCACTGGCGGAATTTGTTCTCTTCGCTCCAGATGCGGCCCATCTCCGGCCGCGTGTATCGCGGGATCACGCTGTGCGCTCCTCGTGTGTCCGACTGGGATGAATACGGCGGGTGCCAGGAACCGTTTATTGTACCGGAGGCGACGGCGGCCGCGCCCGGCTCGAAAGTGGGCGGCGAGGCGGCGGCGCCGCGCGCGGGGCCGACTGCATTTTGTATCGTGTTCCGATTGACGAAGGCTGCGGGCGGGCGTAGACTCGCCTTCACTTCGAAATAACCTGCCGTTTCCGCGGAGCACGCGAGCGCTTCCATGAGATCGAAGCTGGTCGTAATCCTGACGTTGGCGTTGTTCCTGGGCTGTTGCGCCGGGTTTTTGGCGCCGGACCGCGGCAACGACGCAGTTCCCGACCAGATCGTCCTCCGGACCGCGCTGCTGGATCTCGAGCCCGCACGGGCGTCCGCGGGAGCCGTAGTCCTGCCGGACGCCGGCGCGGTTCCGCCGGCGGGGCCGCTTCTCGCGGCGCGGCCGGCGTCGTTCCGCTGCTGAAGCCCGGCTTCTCGCCCCATCTGGCGGTCCCGTTTGTATCGTGTTACGATGAAAGGAGCAGTGGATGAGCCCGCGAGCCCCGGTGAGCCAGCCCGACTACCAGGCGATGGCGGAGTTCCGGTACCAGATTCGCCGATTCCTGCGCTTCAGCGAAGGCGCCGCCCGCCAGTCCGGGCTCGAGCCGCAGCAGTACCTGCTGTTGCTGGCCCTCAAGGGGCTGCCCGACGGCCGCCGCGGCCGCATCGGCGAGATCGCCGAGCGCCTGCAGATCCAGCATCACAGTACAGTGGAGCTGGTGGACCGGCTGGAGAAGCGGGGCATGGTGCGCCGGCAGCGCAGCGACCAGGACCGCCGCGAGGTGCTGCTGGAGCTCACGCCGCGCGGGGATAAGGTGCTGCGCGACCTGGCCCTGTACCACCGCGAGGAGCTGCGCGAGCTGGCCCCGGGCCTGGTCCGCTCGTTGAAGAAGGCCATCAGCGGCGCCGGGCGTTCGGCGCGGCGCTCCTAGGCGGTGTTCCGGCGGCGGTTCCCGGGGACGCAGGCCTTCGCCGCAATGTATCGTTCTACGATGTTTATGTTTCCGGCGCCGCGTGGGGCGGCGCCCGCAGCCAGGAGAGAGCTTGAAGCCACATCATGCCGCAACTCCGGAGGGGTCCAACGGGAGCCCTTCTGTCCGCCGCCTCGCCATGCTCCGCCGTCCCGGGGATGCCGGCGCCGCCGTCTCCGTCCGCTCCCACCGTATGATCACCATGTCCCTGCTGGGCGTGGTGGTGGGCTGCATGGCGGGCCTGGTGGCCGAGGGCCTGTTGCGCGCCATCAATTTTATTTCCAACGTCTGCTTCTACGGCCGGTTCAGCTCCGCCTATCTGCCGCCGAATTACGCCAAGCTGCACGTGTGGATGCTCTTCCTGCCGGCGATCGGCGGCCTGGTGGTCGGACTGCTGATCCACTACTTCTCGCCCGAGATCAAGGGCGACGGCATCCCGGAAGCCATGTCGGTGGTGCTGACCAACCGCTCCATCGTCAAGCCGAGGGTGGGCTTCTTCAAGCCGCTGAGCGCCGCCATTACCGTGGGCACCGGCGGCCCCTTCGGGGCCGAAGGTCCCATCATCCAGACCGGCGCCGCCCTGGGCTCGATGGTCAGCCAGATCATCCCCTCCTCGCCTTCGGAGCGGCGCACGCTGCTGGCCTGTGGCGCCGCCGCCGGCCTGGCCGCGGTCTTCAAGACCCCCTTTGCCGGGGTGATGATCGCGGTCGAACTCCTGGTATTCGAGTTCCGCGCCCGCTCGTTTATTCCAATTGCCCTGGCTTCGGCCACGGGCACGCTGGTGGCGATGGCCTTCCGCGGCGCCCAGGCCGTGTTCCCGGTGGTCACCAATTTCCACTTCAACCTCGCCGAACTGCCGTTCTTCGTTCTGCTGGGCATTGGCTGCGCCGCGCTGGCGTGGGCGATGACCAAGGCGCTCTACGCCTGCGAGGATTTCTTCGAGCACCTGCCGGTCTGGTTCCCGCTGATCCCCATGTTCGGCGGCCTGATCGTGGGCGGCATCGCCTGGTTCTTCCCCGAGGTCTTCGGCACCGGTTACGCGGTCATTGCCGACCTGCTGGCCAAGCCGCATCCGCTGCGGGAACTGGTGGGCATCGGCGCCGCCAAGCTGCTGGCCTTCGCCGCTGCGCTCGGGTCGGGGGCGTCGGGCGGCACCTTCGCCCCGGCGCTGATGATCGGAGGCAGCCTGGGCGCGGCGTATGGCTCGCTGGTGCACATGATCCTGCCCAACTCGTCGACCATCGGACTGTACGGCATGGTGGCGACGGCAGCGCTGTTCGGCAGCCTCTACCGCGCCACGCCCAGCGCCATCCTGTTCATGCTGGAGGTCACCGGCGCCTACAACGCCATGCTGCCGGTGTTCCTGGTGGCGGTGGTCGCCGACCTGGCGGTGCACTACTTCATGCGCACCACCATCAACACCGAGCGCCTGGTGCGGCGCGGCACGCTGGTGCCGGACGCCTACGTGGTCGATCCCATGCGCCTGTTCCGGGTGCGCGACCTGATGAATCCCGAGTTCGACACCATCCGTGCCGACCGCACAGTGCCCGAAATCCTCTCCGCGGTGATGAATTACGACTTCCTGCCGGTGGTGGATGAGAAGGACCAGGTGATCGGCGTGCTGCATCGCGTAGACCTGATCAGCGCCGCCACGACCGCCACCGCCGGAGAGCTGGCGCGGCGCGATCTGCCGGTGGTGCATCCCGACGAGGTGATCCACGACGTCATTCAGCGCTTTCTCGAAGGAAAGTTCCGCGCCTGCCCGGTGGTAGACCGCAAGGACGGCACCTTCCTCGGCATGCTCACCGCGCTGGACGTGCTGAAGGCGAAGGATTGGGAATACCGGCAGGAGACCCAGGAGCCACAGGTCTGGGCGCCGTCGCTGCTGCGCTTTGGAGCGCAGACCACCAACCGGCCGGCGAACGCGGACAGGCCCTGAGGGATTGAAGATTTCAGATTGGAGATTGCAGATTGCGTCGCACGCGAGGGCGCGTGCGCTCCCGCAATCTGGGTCGTACCTTTGAAATCTGAAATCTTCAATCCGCGGTTGCGGGCGCAGCGGCGGTGGCCCGGTTGCGCATGGTGCCCACGATCGCCAGCAGCCCCAAGGTCACGGCGCATACCACGAACACCTGCCGGATGCCCAACCACACCGCCAGGTAGCCGGAGAGCAGCAATCCGAACACCTGCGCGAAGGAAAAGGCCGACATGAAGCTGGAGCTGACGCGGCCCATCATCTCGTGCGGCGTCTCCTGCTGCATCAGCGTTTGCGAAGAGACGATGACGAAGGCGATGCCGAAGCCCATGAGGAACGTGGTCCCGATGGCGGCGTAGACCACGCCGAAGATGCCCAGCAGGGCCACGCCGCAGCCGGCGATGGCCAAGCCGACCAGCACGATGGTCTTGCGCGAGACGTGGTTGAAGCGGTTCACCACCTGCGTGCCGACGATCAGGCCGACGCCGACGGCCGAGCTGACCACGCCGTAGAGGAAGGTGCCCGAGTGCAGCACGTCGCGTACGTAGATGGAGAACAGCGGGCTGAGGCAGCTCATCACGAACATGGCGCTGAGCATGGCAGTGATCACGAAGGCCAGGTCGCGATGGGTGAAGATGAAGCGGTTGCCGCTGGTCAGGTCGGCGAAGAAGCCTTTCAGGGATTTTTGCCCGGCGGCAGGCTCGCGATTGATGGCAATGGTCGCGACCATGC
The DNA here is from genome assembly GCA_035763305.1 of Terriglobales bacterium. Classification (GTDB taxonomy): domain Bacteria; phylum Acidobacteriota; class Terriglobia; order Terriglobales; family Acidobacteriaceae; genus DASUBK01. The sequence continues at coordinate 8,244 of DASUBK010000523.1, forward strand.
ACGCGGAGAAGGCGAAGCTGAAGGAGTCGAGGTAGAAGCAGGACTTCTCCGTCAGCGCGGCCACCAGGGCACCGGCCACCACCGGCGACAGCAGGCGTACGCTGTAGAAGGCCTGCGACATCATGGAATTGGCGGCCAGCAGTTTTTCCCGGGCGACGATGACGCGCACGGTCACCGACTGCGCCGGGGCGAAGAAGCTGGAAACCACGCTCATCAGGGCGAAGATGATGCACAGTTGCCGCAGGTCGGTGACCCAGGCGACCAGCAGCACCAGCACGGTACGGACCACATCGCTGGTGATCATGACCCGCTTGACGTTCCAGCGGTCCACGAACACGCCGGCAATGGGGCTGATGATGCCCATCGGCAGCATGTAGGAGATCAGCAGGTAGGTGACCTGCACCGCGTTTCCGTGCCAGCGGAAGGTAATGAGGCTGATGACGCCGAACAGCGCCAGGAAGTCGCCGAAGACGGAGACGAACTGCGCCATCCAGAGCTTGCGGAAGGCAGAGTCCTTCATGACCGCGCGCACGCCGGTGGCGCCTTGTGACGGAGTAGCCATATGGGGATGGGCTATGGTACCGGAAGTCGGCCGGTGCGGCCATCGTCCGGTCGCCTTAGTGGTCGGAATACGGAGGAGCAGCACTGAAAGTTGCCGAGCAGGGCAGATTGTTTGGCAGGCGGCAGCCGGCGCGGACAGGGGGCCCGCCATGCTGCTGATTACGAACAGGTTACGGGTTGATTGCGGAGCGCCAGCAACTTTCCCCATGGGTTGCCGCATCAGCGCCAGCGAGGAGGAGTTTCATGGCATCGCGCAGGCTCGTGTACCAGCAAGGCGATCATATCTGCACCCTGTACGGTTCGCCGGAGGAGCAACTGGCGGCGGCGGTCGAATACCTCGTGGGCGGACTTAACCGTGGAGAACAGTGTCTGTATGTTTGCGGCGAGCACACGCCCGACCAGATGCGAGCCGCATTACACCGCGCCGGGATGGACGTGGCGGCAGAAGAGAAGCGCGGGGCGCTGATTCTGGTGACCAAGCACCAAGCCCATCTGAAGGGCGGCCACTTCAGCCCCGGCGGGATGATCACCGTGTTGCACGAGGCGGTGAAAGCCGCGCTGGACGCCGGTTTCTCGGGGCTCTGCGCCGCCGGAGACATGGGCTGGGTGCTGGATGAGGCGCCGGGCACAGAGCGCCTGGCGGAGTATGAATCGCGGCTGAACGAGTTCTACGCCAGCAATCGCGCCCTGGGCTTGTGCCAATACAACCGCAAGACGCTGCCGCCGGCGATGCTGGACCACTGCATCGCCACCCACCGGCTGGTCCGCATCGATGGTCCCGTTGCGCTGGATAATCCCTTCTACGAACCGCCGGAGCAGGCCATCGGGCGGCGCGCGGATGAGCCGCGGCACGTCGCGCGGAAGATCCGGACGGTACTGAGGCAGAGGCCGCGGCGACGCTCGCACGCAGCGTGAGGAACTGAACGGTCAGTTGCCGTGGGCGGGGCGCCCGCGGCGGCAGAGATTCGGGTGGCGCTGCGGACCGCCCCGGCGAGGGCGCCGGGGCCTACCAACTATTTCGAGCTCCTCACCAATTCTTCAGGCCGCCATAAGTTCATGATTCCGCGGCGATGGCGCGCGAGGTCGCGCGCGGTCCAACACAGTAGCTAGGGTTTACGTGCTTGTTCGGCGCGGTGAATCAGGGGGCGGAGCAGGTCGACGGAGATGCCGAGGGTGCCGCCGGCGAAGCCGTCGATGTAGGCGGTATTGACGGCGATAACCTCGCCATTGGAGTTGAACACCGGGCCGCCGCTGCCGCCCTGGGCGGTGGGCGCGTCGTAAATGAGGCGCTCGTCCACCACGTCGCCGAGATGGCCGTAGGTGGCTGAGGGGCGGATCAGTTTGCGGGCGGCCAGTTCGCGGGCGACGTCAATGGTATCGGTCGAGAAGGCCAGGCGCTGGTAGATCTTGCGCGGCGACTTGGCCAGCATGACGGTCACGCCGAGCGGATATCCCACCACGACCACCGGATCGCCCGGCGTAGCTGAGGCGGGGGCGAGGCTTACCGGGCG
>DASUBK010000524.1:0-4003 GCA_035763305.1 Terriglobales bacterium
TAGAGGGAGACGTTGCTGTAGTCGCGCTGGATCAGGCGGCCGCTGGGCGTGTAGTAGCGGGCGGTGGTCAGCGCCAGGCCGGTGTTTTCCGAAAGCGGATAGACAGTCTGCACCAGGCCCTTGCCGAAGGTCGTCTCGCCAACGATCAGGCCGCGATCATGGTCCTGGATGGCGCCGGAGACGATCTCCGCCGCCGAGGCGGTACCGCGGTTGACCAGCACCACCAGCGGGTAGTCACGCCCGCCGTTACCGTGGCTGGCGCGGTAGACCTTCTCCGGCGAGGAGCGGCCGTGATGGCTAACGATGACCTGTCCCTTGTGCAGGAACTTGTCGGCCACGCCCACGCCCTCGCTCAGCAAGCCGCCGGGATTGCCGCGCAGATCGAGAATCAGGCCCTTGAGATCGCCGAACTGGTCGAGCGCGTCCTGGACTTCCTGCTCGGTGGTTTCCTGGAAGCCGTTGACGTGCATGTAGCCGATGCCCGGGCGGATCATGAAGTGCAGGTCCACGCTGTAGCGCGGAATCTCGTCGCGGGTGACCACGAAGTCGAGCGGCTTGGACGAGCCCTCGCGCAGGATGGTGATCTTAACCTGCGTGCCCTTGGGACCTTTGAGCAGGTCGGCGACGCCGGTGGTGTCCATGTTGTCGGTGGGCTTGCCGTCCACCGCCACGATGATGTCGCCGGGATGGATGCCGGCACGGTAAGCCGGCGTGCCCACCATGGGCGCGATCACGATGACCTTGTTATTGCGCGGGCCGACGGTCATGCCCACGCCGTAGTACTTGCCGCGCTGATCTTCGCGCAGCAGCGCGTACTGCTTGGGATCGAAGAAGTTGGAGTGCGGGTCCAGCACCCGCAGCATGCCCTGGATGGCGCCGTTGTAGATCGCCTTGTCGGCATTCACCGGCTCGGCGTAGTTCTGCTCGACCAGGTCGTAGACCTGGGAGAAGGTGCGCACGCTGTCGCGAATATCGGTGTCGCCTTCAGGCATGCCGCTGCCGATGCGCTGGCCGAACAACGCGCCCAGAGCACCGCAGAGAAGAATGACGAAGACGACGAGGAAGGCAGAGCGGCGAGAACTACGAGCCATCTGTATGTGTTCCTTCGGCAGAGATGGAAAAGGCCTTCCCACCTCACCGGTTTGGCTGAATGTGGAAAAAGTATAGCACGGCCTGCGCCATGCCCTAAGCCGGTCCCGGGGTGCGGCCGGCCCTACTTAAGCCTGTTCCTATGATGCGACAGCAGTACAGGAAGGTGCGAGAGATTCTTCGTCCCAGCAGAATCTCCGGAGGCAACTCCGCTTGGTGGGACGAATGCCGATTGTCGAATGGCGATTGCCGATTGCCATTTGAGAAATGGCATTCTGACCGGGCAATGGCTATGCGGAGTTGGTAGCGCGATGGGCGTGCGGCGGTGCGGCGGCGGCCTGCGGCTGGAAGGTGTCCAGCAGAGCGCCCTCGACGCTGTACTGAATCACGTGCTGGTAATCGGCGCCGAGGAAGGCGCGCAGCTTGCGGGTATCCATCAGGTAGGAGCCGATCATGTAGGGGAAGGCGTCGGCGGGAACCGAGGAGATGCCCAACTTCCATAGCAGGCTGAGGACGGCGCGGCACATCCAGGCGAAGGGCAGGCGCACGATTTTCTGATGGGCCAAGCGGGCGCAAAGCTGGATGGTAACGGGATCGCCCTGGCCGGCGACGTTGAGGATGGTCAGTTCCGCGGCCCGCTCCGGTCGGCGCAGGATGTAGGCGATGAGGCGGGCGACGTCGTCCACATGGACGAACTGGAAGCGGCGCATCAGGTAGCGCTCGCCGAAGGGCAGCAGCAGCGGCAGGCGCTGGTTCTTGGCCCGCATCCATGCGCCCAGGCGCCCCTTGCCGCCGGGCGTGCCGCGCAGCGCTCCGATCAGGTAATTGCTCATGGTGGCGCCGGCAAAGATGTGGGGACGAAGGAGGTAGGTGGTGCATTCGCCCAGGCTCTCGGCGCGCATGCGCGCCACGTCGTCGGATTCCTGCTTATGGATGGCGTAGGGCAGGGTATGGGCGCCGAGGGGGTAATCCTCGGTCACGGGCCCGGGCAGGTCGGGACCGTAGGCGGAGACGCTGCTGGGAAAGACGAACTTGCGCACGGCGCCGCCGTGGCGGTTGACTTCGGAGATGGCCTCCATGATGCGGGCGGTGCCGGCGACGTTGATCCGCCACATGCGGTCCACGTTCAGTACCCCGGTCTGCACCGGGTCAATGACGAAGGCCAGGTGCACGACGGCGGTGGCGCCGGTGTCCCGCAGCAGGTTGACAAAGGCCTGGCAGGAGTTTTCCTCGCCCAAGTCGATGCGCTCGAAGCGCTGCGGTTGGGCATGGCGGGGCGGCGCCATGTCGACGCCAATGACGTTGAACTCAGGCAAATTCAGCAGGAGGCGCTGGCCGAGATTGCCGGCGATGCCGGTGACAACGACAGTGGGCCGCCCGATGTCCATAAGACTTCAGCGTTGCTCTCCATGCTCGGCGCGCGGCGCCGGGCCGGGGAACAGTTCGGTGGGAACCGGTTGCCCCTTGAAGAACTCGGGATTGAAAGTGACGTGCACGCCCTTGGCGACGTCGTCGATCTTCTCGTGCATCTTCTGGCCCTGCAGGGTGCGCTCGATTTCCGGCTTGGCCGAATCGAGCGGCAGGGTGCTCTTGGATTCGACTTTAAAAAGGAAGTAGCCGCCGGGGAGATCCATCAGGTCCGATATCTGGCCGGGCTTGAGATCGAAAACCTTGGCCTGCTCCGGGGGCAGATTTTCCCGGCGCACCATACCCATATCGGTGGTCGGCGCGGTGCCCTTGATGCCGAGGTCGGTGTACGCCTGCTCCTGCAACTTCTTGAAGTCGCTTCCCGCAGCCGCAGCCTGGGTGCGCAGTTTATCGGCCTCGGCCTTGGCGGTTTTCTCGTCGATCGGCTTGTTGTCGGAGGGATTGTTCTTGGGAATGAAGAGGCGCGAGAACTTGGCCTCTTCGAAGCTGGCGGTGTGGTTCTTGTAATAGTCTTCGATCTCGGCCGCCGGGACCTGCTTGGCCTGGTTTTGCAGGTCGCGCACGTACATCTGCGCCAGCACGTTCATGCGGGTAAAGCGCAGGGCCGCCTGGGCGTCGGGACGCTCGGGAACGCCCGCCTTCTCCGCCGCATGCGACATAACCAGCAGTTGCGCCAGCACCAGGGCGAGACGCTGCTTGGCGGCGGGGGGACTGTCGGGCGACACCGCCGCGGCAATCTCGTCGACTTGCTTCTTAGTGACTTCAGTCTTGCAGGCGCCGGCGGCGGACGGTTTCTCGCACAGGCCGTCGAGGGTGACGACGATCGCGCTCTCCGGCAGTTCGGGACCGGCCTCTTCGGCGGTTGGAGGCGCGTGCATGCGTGGCGGCAGCGGCCTGGTTGGCGCCGGCTTTTGCGCTCCGGTGGCGGGCGCAGCGGGTTTTTGCGAGGGCGTCGATTGCCCCGAGGTTTGCGCCAGAACGACTCCGGTCAGCAGCAGGACGGAAACAAAGCGAAGCAACAAATGGCATCTCCCTGCGGCGCCGATTCCCAGCGCCGGGCCAGCATCCTAGCACACGTGGACGGCGGGCGCGGTGATGCCGGTTGGCTTCTCGAGCGGCGGCAGAAGATAATGCGAACCATGTCGGGAATGGCGGCGACCTACGGTTCGGAGTCGATGCGCGCGGAAAAGCGTACGGTGGCGCGCAATTCGGTTTTCGCCGCCCTGGTAATCACCGGGCTGAAGTTCGTGGTCGGCGTGGCCACCGGCTCGCTGGGCATTATGTCGGAGGCGGCGCACTCGGCGCTCGACCTGGTGGCTGCGGTCATCACCCTTCTGTCCATACGCGTCTCCGACAAACCGGCCGACGCCGATCACCAGTACGGCCACGGAAAATTCGAGAATTTCTCCGCCTTCATCGAAACCGGCCTGCTGCTGCTGACCTGCCTGTGGATCGTGTGGGAGGCGATCCGTCGGCTGTTCTTCCA
>DASUBK010000525.1:0-3801 GCA_035763305.1 Terriglobales bacterium
GTACGCACCGCCTGCCACGCGGGCACTACGCCGAAGAACAGCATGGAGACGAATGCCGCCAGCAGCGCGAAGAGAAAGACGCGGGCGTCCATGTGGGTGTCGACGGCGGTGGTCAAGGGGTGAGGAATCAGCGCGGGCAGCGCGCTGACCAGGTTGACGCCCACGAGCAGCGCGACGCCGGAGGCCGCAACGCCCAGCACCACGGTTTCCACGATCATCTGCCGGAACAACTGGCCGCGGCTGGCGCCGAGCGCCACGCGCGTTGCCACTTCATGGCGGCGGTACTCGGCGCGCGCCAGCAGCAGGCTGGCAACGTTGGCGCAGGCGATAAGAAGCACCAGGCAGGAAATCGCGAGCAGCGCCTTCATGATGCCGGTGGTTTCGCCGGCGCGCACTTCGGACTCGGAGACGGCGGTCATGTCGCGGTGCGCGTTGGTGGCAGGAAATTCTTTGGCCAGCGCGCCGCCGATGGCAGCCACCTCGGCGTTGGCCTGCTTGAGGGTTACGCCGGGCTTGAGGCGGGCGAAGATGTCGTAGGCGCGGCGGCCGCGGATGTCGCGGAAGAAATCCTTGGTCAGCGCCTTCCACGTGGTCTCCGGCATCCAGACTTGCGGCACCTCGCCGGGGCCGGCAGAGCGGAAGCCGCGCGGCAGCACGCCCGCGACCAGCACGTCCTGCTTGTCGAGACGGATGGTGTGCCCGGGGAGAGAGCGGTCGGCGTTGAACTGCTGCACCCAGAAGGGGTAGCTGAGCAGGACCACGCGCGCGCCCGGGGTGGTGGCCTCCGCCTGGGTGAAGTTGCGGCCCACCGCGGGCGTCTCCTGCATCATGTCGAAGAAATTGGGGGAGACGATGGCGACGTGGAGCAGCACGGACTCGTCGCCGGTGGTCAGCATGGCGCCACGGCGGTCCATCATGGAGACGGCGGAGAACGATTGCGCGCGCCTGGCGATGTCCTCGTAGTCGGGATAGGAGTTGTACCCCTGGGCGATGACGCCCTCGGCCTGGGGATCGCTGGTGAAGATGCGCACGATCTGCTCGGGATGGGGCACCGGGCGGGGGCGCAACCAGATTTCATCCACCAGGCTGAAGACGGCAATATTGGCGCCGATACCCAGCGCCAGGGTAAGAATGGCGACCAGGGTAAATCCCGGCGCCTTGGAGAGAGTCCGCACCGCGTAACGCGCGTCCTGGAACCAGTTCATCATCTCAGACTTCTTTCTCTCACCCCATCGTGTGCAGGCGAGGGCGCCTGCACCTACACGTGCACTTATTCGTACCGCAAGGCCACCATGGGATCCACGCGCGTAGCCCAGCGCGCGGGGATCAGCGCGGCGACGGCGGCCACGGCCGCCAGCAAGGCGGTGAAGGCCGCCATCGCCCAGAAATCGAAATGAATAATGCCCAGCAAGAAGCTGGTGAGCAGCTTGGTGACGGCGAGCGATATCGCAAGGCCGATAGCCATGCCCACTCCCACCATGCGGGCGCCGTAGCCGAGCACCAGGCGCAGGACGTCGGCGCGTTGCGCGCCCAGGGCCAGGCGCACGCCGATCTCGCGGGTGCGCTGCCGTACCGAGTACGCCATCACGGCGAAGATGCCTGCCGCCGCCAGCACCAGGGCGATACCGCCAAAGGCCATCATCAGTTGCGAGGAGATGTGCACGCCGCTGGTGTTGTCGCTGAGGCGCTGCTCCAGGGTGCGCAGATCGAAGGCGGGAATCGTGGCATCGACTTCTTTCAGCGCCTGGCGCGCTGCGGTGGCCGCCAGCAGCGGATCGCCGCCGGTGCGGATTAAGACGCCGAACGAGGGGCGCGTCATCTGCGCGAACGGTTGGAATATGGTCCGCCGTGGATTGTTGAAGGGCGAGGAGCGAATGTCGGCCACCACGCCGACCACCGTGCGCCAGGGTTCCTTCTCATCGGGACTGAAGCGGACGCGACGGCCAAGAGGGTCCTGTCCCTTCCACAGCGTGCGCGCGGCGAGCTCGCTGATGACTAGCACCGGAGTGCTGTCGGGACCGTCGCTGTCGCTGAGCCAGCGGCCGCGCAGGAGTTTCAGCTTGAGCGTGGGCAGCAACGACGGGCTCACAATCTGCAAGCGCGCGTTGGGCACCTCGCTCAGGCGTTGCGGCGGCGCGCCTTCCAGCACGACGTAGGTGGAGTCCACGCCGAGAGAGGGGAGATTGCTCATCTGGCCCGCGGATTCGACGCCGGGAATGGCGCGCAGGCGGTTCTGCAACTTCTCGGCGAACTCGCGAATCTGCGGCTTGGTGGCGTATTGCGATTCGGGCAGGCGCACCTGGAAGGTGAGCAGGTTGCGCGTGTCCATGCCCATGTCCACGTTCATGAGGCCACGGAATCCCTGCACCATGAGACCTGCGCCGACCAGCAGGACCAGCGCCAGGGCCATCTCGGTGACCACCAGGGCGGTGCGGCTGCGGTGGCGGCCCGGACCCTCGGCGCCGCGCCCGCCTTCCTTGAGTGTCTCGTTAAACGACACTTTGGAGGAGCCGAGGGCGGGGACGATGCCGCTTATCAGGCCGGTGGCCAGGGTGGCGGCAGCGGTGAAAATCACTACCGCGCTGTCCAGCTTGATGTTCTTCAAGCCGGCGACGTGAGCGAGGATGAAGGGCGGAATCTGGCTGACCACGAGGTCGATGCCCCAGGCGCCGACCAGCAGCCCGGCGACGCCGCCGCCGATCGCCAGGACAATATTTTCGGCGAGCAACTGCCGCACCAGGCGGGCGCGCGAAGCTCCCAGCGCGCTGCGCACGGCCATCTCCCGGGCGCGCACCGTGGCGCGAGCCAGTTGCAGGTTGGCGACGTTGGCGCAGGCCAGCAGCAGGACGAAGGCGGCCGCGCCCATGAGGACGGAGATGAACTGGCGCTGGCCTTCGGTCATGTCCTCGATCATGGAGACGACCTGGGTTTGCATGCCGGTGTTGGTCGCCGGATACTGCTGCGCCAATCCGGCGGCGATGGTGTTCAACTCAGCCTGCGCTTGCTCCCGGGTGACGCCATCTTTCAAGCGGCCGATGACATCGAGATAGTGATTCTGGCGATTCGCCTGCTCGGCGGCAGTCCAGGTGAAGGGCGCCCAGAGGTCCACGCCCATGGGGTAGTCGAGTTCTTCCGGCATGACCCCAGCGACCGCGACCTGCTGCCCGTCGAGGATGATGGTCTTGCCCACGATGGCGCGGTCGGCGGCGAAGTGCCGCTGCCAAAGGCGGTAGCTCAGGTCCACGGCGTGAATGCGCCCGGGATCGGCGTCGCGTTCGGTGATCGCGCGACCGAGCAGAGGACGGCCGCCGAGCACGGAGAAGAATTCCGGCGTGACCTGGTAGGCCTCCAGGCGTTCGGCTTCGCTGCCGGTCGAGGTCGACCGGCCTCCATTGCTGGAAGAGCTGCTGAGGTTGAGAGGCAGACCGTGGACGGCGGTGAGAGCAGAGAAGGACCGGCTCTGGGCGCGGAAGTCCAGGTAGTCGCCGGCGGAGAAACTGATGCCGCTGCTGCCGCTACTGGGGCGCGTGCCGTACACGTTCATCAGGCGGCCGCTCTGCGGAAAGGGAAACGGCTCCAGTACGGCGCCCTTCAGCGCGCTGAACATCACGCTATTGGCGCCGATGCCGAGGGCGAGAGCGAGCACGGATACGGAGGCGAAGCCAGGCGTCTTGCGCAGCATGCGCAGGGCGTAGCGCACGTCCTGTAGCCAGTTCATCACGATCTTCTTTCTCTCACCCCTAGAAAGCAATCAGCATTCAGCAATCGGCCTTCAGCAAGTTTCAGTTTCGGTTCGACTCG
>DASUBK010000526.1:0-3618 GCA_035763305.1 Terriglobales bacterium
ACGCCAACGACTTCGCGCGCCGGCAACCCCGGTTTGTAGGTAAAGGTCAGGTGCTTGCCCAGGGCATCGCCGTCGAAGAACTGCTGCTCCAGCGTGCGATTCACGATTACGACCGGCGCAGCATTGGCAACATAGTCTTGAGGGCGGAAGGCGCGCCCGCGCCGCAAGTGCGCCTGTAAGACGCGGAAGTAATCGGGGCTGATGTCGCGCGCGGCGGCCTCCGGCTGCCCGGCGCCGACAATCTGCGGTTTGCCCTCCACGGCGAAGCGATTGGTATTGCATCCGTTGCAATCGGAAAGCGGCATGCCGCTGGTCTCGGCGACGCCTTCCACTCCCGGCAGCGCCGCGATCTTCCTTTCGAACTCTTCCTGGATGGCGTTGATGGCGGCCGGGTCCTTATATCGATCGCCCGGCAGCACGTAGGTGAGCAGCAGCAGGTTATGGCGGTTAAAGCCGGGATCGGTGTTCACCACCCGCCACACCGATTGCAGCAGCAGGCCGGAAACCATCAGCAAGGCAGCCGCGACTGCGATCTCCGCGACAACCAGCGCGCTGCGCAGGCGTGCCCGGCCGCCCACCGCGCCGCGTCCCGCTTCTCCGAGCACCGCATGCAGGCTGTAGGACGGGCTGCGCAGGGCGGGCGCCAGGCCGAAGAGCACGCCCGCCAGCAGCGACACCAGCAGTGTGAATGACAGGGCGGCGCCGCGCCCGCCAAGATCGTTGAGGAATGGCATCGTTTGCCGGACGGCCGGCGGTACTGTCGCCAGCAGGGCCGCCGTCGACAAGCGCGTGATGAGCAGGCTGGCGGCGCCCGCCACCAGGGCCAGGAGCACGCTCTCGGTCAGAACCTGGCGCAGGATGCGCTGGCGCTGCGCGCCCAGCGCGAAGCGCACCGCGATCTCCTGCCGCCGCGCCGCCGACTTGGCCAGCAGCACGTTGGCAACGTTGGCGCAGGCGATCAGCAGCACGAATCCCGCGGCCGCGAACACCAGCAGCAGCACCGGGCGAATCTCGCCCACCACGATCTCGCGCAGCGGCACCAGGTGCACGCCGGTGCCGGCGTCGGAGGAGGGATACAGTTGCGCCTGGTGGCGGCTGATGGCGGTCATCTCCGAGGCCGCCTGCTCCAGCGTGACGCCCGGCTTGAGACGGCCGATCACCTGGATCCAATGCAGGTTCCGGCGCGTGAACATTCCTCCCGAAGTGGGCGGCGGAAGGTACATCTCCGCATCGCCCACCGGCGCGAACTCGAACCAGCGCGGCAGTACTCCAATCACCACGTAGCGATTGCGTCCCAGGGTGACCGCCTGTCCAATCGCGTCCGCCTTGCCGGCAAAGCGCTTTTGCCAGGAAGAATAACTGAGGATCATCGGCAAGGCTTCACTGCTGTCGGGTCCGCCGGCGCTGAAATCGCGACCCAGCGCCACACTGACTCCCAGCGTGGAGAAGAAATTCGCCGACACCACCGCGCTGTGCACCGGCTCGGCGGCGCCGCCTGCCATGCGCAGCAGGTCGCCGCTTTCCGAGTAGCCGGCCATGGCGCTGAACGATTTGTCCTGCGCCTGCCAGTCGAGGAAGGTGGGATACGCCGCCTCGAACTCGCCCGCCTCGTGCTCGCGGGTCATGGCGATGTGCAGCACGCGATCGGCGTCGCGAATCGGCAGGGCGTGAATGAGACCCGCATTCACGAAGAGGAAAATGGCCGTGGTGGCTCCGATGCCCAGTGCCAGGGTGAGCACCGCGACCGCGCTCACCAGCGGTGTCTTGCGCAGCATGCGCGATCCGTACCGCAGGTCCTGCCAAAGAGTATGCACGCACCCCTCCTCGCGATTCCCGGGATGGACGCGCGGCGGGCCGCAAGGTGAGCGAAAACACAAAAGGCGCCGGGATGGACCGGCGCCTTGTCGTGATGAGCGAACAGCTAATTGACGCTGATGGAAACGCTGTTCTGGAAGATGGTGCCCTGCGAGTTCCAGCCCTTGACCCGTACAGTGTGCCCGCCGCTGGCCATGCTGAGGTACGTGCTCAGGCTGGAGGAGTAGGTACTGTACTTGCCGACATTATCGACATACACCCACATTCCGGTGATCGGGTACGAGCCGCCGGTGGCGCTAGCCTGTACCAGCACCGGCGAGCCGCTGCTCGCGCCCTGCGTCGGCGCGGTAATCGTCACCCCGCCGCTGCTCGCCGTTGTACTGCCGACGGTCACGCTGGCGCTCTTCTGGTAGATACGACCGGTGTTGTCCCAGGCCTTGACCAGGACGGTATGGCTGCCCGTCGAAGCGCTGACCGAGGTGCTCAGGCTGCTGGACGAGTTGTGATACACCGCCACGTTATCCAGGTACACGTACATGCCGGTGATGTGGTAACCGCTGTTGGCCGTGGCCGATGCGGTGACCTGGAGCGGCGAGCCCACGGTCGCGCCGGAGGTGGGCGATGACAGGACCACCGAGCCGGTGGTGCTGCTGGTCGAGTTGCTGCCGACGGTCACAGTCGCGCTCTTCTGGTAGATGCGCCCGCTGTTGTCCCAGGCTTTGACCATAACGGTGTGGCTGCCGGTCGAAGCGTTGACCGAGGTGCTCAGGCTGCTCGACGAGTTGTGATACACGGCCACGTTGTCCAGGTACACGTACATGCCGGTAATGTGATAGCCGCTATTGGCGGTCGCCGAAGCGGTCACCGGGATGGGCGAGCTGACGCTGGCGCCACTGGCGGGCGACGACAGCACAACGGAACCGGTTCCCGAACCCGAGCTGCTGGAGGAGCCGAACATGTCGTTCATGTCCTGCGCGCTGGCGGCGGCGCCGGGATAGGTGTTGACGGCGAGCGAGTCCAGCACGGTGCGGAGGACGTTCTGCTCCTGGTACTTGGTGGTCGACTTCATGCCCGGGGCGACCTTCGGGCCGACGACCACCATGGCGGTGTGCCCGCCGCCGTTGGCCGTATCGGAGTCGTAGCTCTCGTCGAAGACGATGATCAGCAGCCCGTCCTGCTGGAAGGTGGGGTTCGCCAGCAGCGGGCCGATGTGAGTCTGCAGCCAGGAGTCGGCCTGCTGCAGCGTGCCGTTGTGTCCGTCATTGTTGATGTTGGGGATGACGAAGGAGAAGTCCGGCAACTGGCCGTTGTTCAGGTCGGTGGCGAACTGCGGGAAGGGCACCAGGTTCTGCTTCTGGTTGCTGGAGTTCACCACGTCGGAGAAGTAGGCGAACGGGTTATGGTGCTTCACGTAGCCGTTGGTGTCCCAACCGGTGTAGCCCGCGTAGGGCAGGCTCTCGGCGTAGGACTTCCAGGTCTTGCCCGCCGTCATCAGGTGGCGGACCAGGTTGTCCGCGGTCACCGTGGTGTTGTAGCTGTCGTTGTTGGTGATGATCTGGCCCGTGGTCAGCATGAAGTAGTTGCCGATGGAGGGATGGGTATTGGCGTAATACTGGGTCGCCAATCCGTATTGATTGGCCAGACTGTTCAGGTACGGCATGCAACTGCACCCGATCACGCTGCTGTAGCTGTGATTCTCTTCCATGACCACCACCACGTGGCTCGACGGGGGAACGGCCGCGAAGACGCTGGTGGCGAGGATGGCGATCGCGGCGGCAAGGTAGGTTGCCTTCTGGAACATGT
>DASUBK010000527.1:0-5375 GCA_035763305.1 Terriglobales bacterium
AGACCACCGCCGATGTCGCGACCTTCTCCTTGCGCCAGCGCCTCGCGCTGTGGCTCCTCTCCGCTGCCGGCACTCTCCTGATCCGCCTCATCGGCCCGACGCTGAAATACGAAGTCTCCATCGAGGAAGGCGGCCCGCCCGGCGACCGCGTCGAGCCTGCCATCTACGTCTTCTGGCACCGCGGCGTGATTCCCGCCTGCTACCACTTCCGCGGCCGCGACATCGCCGTCATGACCAGCCGGAGCTTCGATGGCGAGTACATCGCGCGCATCATCTCCGCCTTCGGCTACAAGCCGGTGCGCGGTTCGTCCTCGCGCGGCGGCGTGCGCGCGCTGCTGGGCATGCACACCGACATCGAGCAGGGCCGCGCCGTGTGCTTCACCATCGACGGCCCCCGCGGCCCGCGCTACATCGCCAAGCCCGGCCCGGTGCTGCTGGCGCGCAACACTCAGGCGCCCATCGTCGCCTTCCACATCGCCTGCCGCGCCTGGGTGCTGAATTCCTGGGACCGCATGATCATCCCCAAGCCCTTTTCGCGCGCCCTGCTGCGCATCAGCGCCCTGGTGCGCGTACCCGCCGACGGAGATAGCGCCGCCCTCGACCTCTATCACCAGCAGATGCAGGCCGCCCTCGACCGCGCCCGCAGCTACGCCGACCAGCACCTGCCGGGCTCGGAAGCGATTTGAGATTTGAGATTAAGAGTTGAGATTCAAATTTCATCTTTCCGACACCGGCTTGCTGTCGCGAACGACAGAAGAATTGAATATTGAAAATTGAATAATGAATATTGCCGAAGAGCTTTGCATCCCTCTGCCAATATTCAATTTTCAATATTCAATTCCTCTTTCTTCGTCCCATCTCCCATCAGCCAGCCTTTGACACGCCGCTCCTGGACCTGTACCCTGCAATCCGCCCCTTGAGGCGATGCTCTTTGCCAATTGTTAGGTTCGCGCGACGGGAAGCGGGTGCAAGTCCCGCGCTGCCGCGCAACTGTAAGCGACCATCCTCCGGGATGTCTTGGATTCGGCCACTGCGCAAGCGGGAAGGCCGGGTCAGTTTCGAGTTTCAGTTTCAGTTTCAGCGAAGACGGGTTTGCTGAAACCGAGAGTGAAAGAGAACTCTTCGTCGCAAGCCAGGAGACCGGCGCGAACCTCCACCGTTAACCGCCGCCTTTCGCGTGCAAAGGAGGAGGACCTATGCCAGTCGCCGGTTGCCAGTCGCCAGTCACCAGTCGCCGGTTGCCAGTTGCCAGTAACCAGTCGTCTGTTGCCAGTCACCGCCCCGTTATCAGCCTCGCTCGCCGTCTTTGCCTGATTGCCTGCCTCGCTCTTGTTACCTTGCCAGCCCAAGCGGCGCAGGTATCCGTGCGCGTCCTCGATCCGCAGGGTGCTGCGGTTGCCGGCGCCCGCGTCGCCGCCTACGCCGAGGGCAGCCACACTCCGCAGGCAATTGCCATCACCGCCGCCGACGGCGTCGCCAGCCTCAATGCCGAAGCGAGTCGCGCTTACACAGTCGAAGTTCTTGCGCCCGGATTTGCGCCCGACCGCCGATCGATCACGCCGGAGGCTGGAGGCGCGACCGTCGACATGAAGCTGCGAGTCGCCACCCAGGCCACCACGGTGGTGGTCACCGCTGCCAGAACCCCGCTGCCGCAGGACGAGACTGGCGCGGATACCGCGACGCTGGATTCCGCCGAGCTCACCAACATGCAGCCGCTGAACGCCGTGGACGCCATCCGCTTTCTCCCCGGCGCCATCGTCAGCATGAACGGCCAGCGTGGCGGCCTGGGATCTCTTCTCGTGCGCGGCGGCGAATCACGCTACAACAAGGTGATCGTCGACGGAGTCGCCGTCAACGATCCCGGCGGCACCTACGACTTTTCCGCCCTGCCCATGGACCAGGTGGACCGCCTGGAATTCCTCCGCGGCGCGCAGAGCACGCTCTACGGCTCCGATGCCATGACCAGCGTGGTGCAGGTGTGGTCGCGCCAGGGCAGCACGCGCGCTCCCGAACTGCGCTTCGGCGCCGACGGCGGCAATCTCGCCACCGCGCGCGGCTACGCCTCTCTCGCCGGCGCCCGCGGCCGTCTCGACTACAACCTCTTCGGCCAGCAGTTCAACACCGAAGGCCAAGGCATCAACGACTCCTATGCGCAATCCTCGCAGGGCGCGAACCTCGGCGGGGCTCTCGCTCCGGGAATCGACCTGCGCCTGCGCGCGCGCCACGACAACGACCGTGCCGGCATCCAGTCCTTCTGGAACTTCAACGGCCAGCCGCTGCTGCCGCCCGACCAGGACGAGCGCAGCCGCCAGAACAACTTCCTCTCCAGCCTCGACCTGAACGTCAACCGCGGGCGCCTGCAGAACCGCTTCTCCGGCTTCGAATATCACCATCGCCGCCTCGATGCCGACAGCGTGCAGGAGCCCGGCCGCGTCTCTCCGCTCTTCGGCAACTTCGATCTTCCTTTCTCCTCCACCGCCGATTACAACCGCGCCGGCTTCGAGTACGTCGGCGACTACTCCGCCCGCGACTGGTCGCGCACTACCTTCGGCTACCACTTCGAGGACGAGAACGGCTTCTTCGGCGACCTCACCGCGCCTCCCGTCAGCCACGGCCTGCGCCGCAACCATGCCGTCTACGGCGAGCAGGTCATCACCTGGCGCCGATTGTCGCTGGTGGGCGGCGCGCGCTTCCTGCACAACGAGAGCTTCGGCAACCGCGTGGTGCCGCGCATCGCCGCCACCTTGCTCGCGCTGCGCGGCGGCCACCTGTTCTCCGGCTCGCGCCTGCGCTTCGCCTACGCCACCGGCATCAAGGAGCCGCGCTTCGAGGAGTCGTTCGGCATCGGCGGCTACGGAATCATTCCCAATCCCACCCTTCGACCGGAGGAGAACCGCTCCTTCGAAACCGGATTCGAGCAGGGCTTCTGGGGCAATCGCGCTTCGCTGTCGGCGACCTACTTCAATAATCTCTTTCGTGATCGCATCGACTTCACCTTCGATCCCACCACTTTCATCAGCCAGTACGTGAACGTGAACCGCTCGCTGGCGCACGGCGTCGAGACCGAGGTGCATCTGCGGGCGACGAACCGCCTCTCGATCGACGGCTCGTACACCTACACCTCGTCGCAAATTCTTGCCGCGCCCTTCGCCACCGATCCCCTGCTGCAGCCGGGCATGCCGCTGGTGCGTCGGCCCAAGCACGCCGGCACCATGCTGCTCTCTTACACCGGCCGCCGCTGGGGCGGGGATCTGGCGGGCACCTTCGTCGGCCCCCGGCTGGACTCGGACTTCGGCATCGGACTGCTGCCCCCGATCACCCACACCGCAGGCTACGGCCGCCTCGACCTGGGACTGTGGCGCGCGCTGAACTCGCGCCTCACCGCCTACATCAACGTGGATAACCTGCTCGACCGCCACTACGAAGAAGCCGCCGGTTATCCGGCCCTGGGCATCAACTTCCGCGCCGGCATGCGATTCCGGCTGGGAGGGGATTAGAAAATCCAACGCGGAGGAACGGTGGACGCGGAGGACATTTAAATTTGTAAGTTCACGATGTGCGCAAGCCAATTACAAATTTCACATTACAAGTTTCAGATTTCCTCCGCGTCCTCCGTTCCTCTGCGTAAGATTTTTCTTCACGATGAAGAAGATATTGATCTCCTGGAGCAGCGGCAAAGACAGCGCCTGGACGCTGCACCTCCTGCGCCAAAAGGGCGGCTTCCAGATCGCCGGCCTGCTGACCACGCTGAACCGCCAGTTCGACCGCGTCGCCATGCACGCCGTCCGTCGCGAGTTGCTGGAGGCGCAGGCGCGAGCCGCCGGCCTGCCGCTGTGGACCGTCCCGCTTCCCTGGCCCTGCTCGAACGAGGACTACGAGTGCGCCATGGGCGAAGTCTGCCGCAGGGCCGTCGCCGCCGGAGTGCAAGCCGTAGCGTTCGGGGACCTCTTTCTTGCCGACATTCGCGCCTATCGCGAGAAGCAATTGCAGGGCACCGGCCTGGAGCCGCTGTTTCCGCTCTGGCTGCTGCCCACCGCCGATCTCGCACGCGAGATGATCTCCGCCGGCCTGCGGGCGCGCCTCACTTGCGTCGATCCGCAGAAGCTGGCGCCATCGTTTGCCGGCCGTGAGTTTGCCGAGATTATTGCGGAGTTGCCGCCCGGCGTGGATCCCTGCGGCGAGCGCGGCGAGTTCCACACCTTCGCCCACGCCGGGCCGATGTTCTCGTCGCCGATTGCGGTGGAATCCGGAGAGGTGGTGGAGCGCGACGGCTTCGTTTTCGCCGATCTAATTTCGCCGCCGGTCCCGTCTGCTCCTTAAAGCAAGTCATCCGAGCGCAGCTCGGGATGACATGCGAAACGGACGTCAGGAAATCTCTACCGCGTCCACCACGCCCACAATCGTCATATCGATTGGCGAGTTCGGCCGTCCCGCCGCGGTCATCGCCGCCCAGCCTTCCTGCACCACCAGCACGCGATCGCCGATTCCCGCGTCCACTGCATCCAGCGCCAGGATCGAATCGCCATGCTCGGCGCCGTCGCTTTCCAGCGGCTGCACGACCAAAATCTTTCGTCCTTGGTGGGAGGCGTGCTTGTGGGTCGCCACTACCTCGCCCAGCACGCGGCCGACGATCATGTTCGCCTCCCGGGAATGCGCACCGAATCCACGATTCCCACGACTGTGGCATCGGTAGGAACTTCGCGTTCAAACGCCAGCGCCGCCTCGCGCCCGCGGCACCAGTAGACGGTTTCCTGCGCGCCCGCGCCGACTGCATCCACCGCCACCAGCGGCCGCCCGCGATCCGAGCCGTCGCGCGCCAGCGGCTGCACCAGCAGCAGCTTGTGGCCCTCCAGCCCCTCGTGCTTGGCGCTGGAGACCACGTGCCCGATAATGCGGCCTAAGAACATGATGGAATCTGGCGATCTGGTGATCTGGCCATCGGCGACCGATGATGTCCGGTGCGATCACCAGTTCGCCAGATCGCCAGATTGTTCTACCTTCCGGCGGCCTTCTTCTTCTTCGTTCCGTTGTTGTTAGGCGTGGCGTCGGTGCGCACTTCGTCGACGATGCCCACGATCGCGGAATCCACCGGCGTTTCTTTTCCTCCAGCCATGCGCGCCGACGAACCGCTCACCAGCAGCACCGTCTCCTGGTAGCCGGCGCCGACGGTATCCACCGCCACCACCGTGTGCCCGTCCGGCTCGCCCTCAGGCGTTACCGGCCGGCACACCAGCAGCTTGCGACCTTCCAGGCGCTCGTCCTTGCGCGTGGCGACCACGGTTCCAATTACTTTGGCCAGGATCATAGGAATTTATGATTTGCGATTTCCGATCTGTGTGCGCGAAGTCGCCGCGTGCGATGGATGCTCCGCCCAA
>DASUBK010000528.1:0-2092 GCA_035763305.1 Terriglobales bacterium
GCCGCCGCTCTTGATCATGCGCGCCGGCTGGTACTCGAAAAGCGCCTGCATGGCCGCGACCTTGCGCGTCTGCGCCGGGCGAGTCTTCCCGTCGAATACCTGCATCGCCTGCCATCCCTGCCAGCTGTACTCGTGGTTGTCCCACATGGGCACGAAGGGAAAGCGCGCGCGCGCGTCCTGCAGGTCGGGGTCGTGCAGGTAATTGCGATAAATCGCGCGGTAGTCGTCCACATTGGTGGGCACGTGGAAGTCGTCGATCTTCTCTCCCGTTTTATAGCGAACGATCTCCTTGACGGTGCGGTCGTAATAAGTCTTGCGGTCTTCCGGGTACCACACCAGTTCGTAGATGAAGTCGCCCAGGTGCAGCACGAAGCCGAGGCGGTCCTGCTCCGGCGCTCGCTCGTCCTCGTAGATCATCCGCCGGTACGCGTTCTGCGCGCCCAGGTTCGCGTTCTGGCAACTGACGAAGGCAAAGCGCACCGGCCGCGGATCGTCGTTGGTGGGCGCGGTGATGGTCCGGCCGACGCGGCTGCCGTTTCCTTGCCCATCGGTGAAGCGATACCAGTACACCTGCGCCGGCTTCAGGCCGCCCACCAACACGCGGCACGTCCAGTCCGCGTCGGCCGAGAGCGGCACTTTCTGCGTGGCAATCACGCGTCGGAAGGCCTGGTCGAGCGCCACCTCGACCGTCAACTCCTTCGCCGGCTCCGGCTGCGGCGCGCGCCGTGTCCACAGCAGCACGCTGCTGCTGTCGGGATCTCCCGACGCGACGCCCTCGGGAAAGAACTCGCGCCGCTCCCGCCAGAATACCTTCGACGGCGCCGCTACCGAGCGGCCCCACGCCGCCTCCGCGCCCAGCACCGCCGCCATCGCCAGAAAATCGCGCCGCGTGAATTTCGCCATCTGCTAGCTCCTGTTCTTCAGTTCTGCAACTCCGCGAAGCGGTAGCGCCGGCATTCTGCCGGCGGGCCCTCTGCGCCCTTGTTCCAGCCATTCCGGGACGAGGAGCTCCTCCGGCGGCCCGAACGCCTGGCCCACCGTGGAAGCGCGGGCCTTTCGGCCCGCGACTCAGGCACCCACTCGAGGGGCTTTAGTCCCGGTCGCAAACGCTGCGAGATCGCTTCTACTGCAGCGCCAAATTCGGGCTCACCCTGGCGGCGCGCCGCGCGGGCACGTAGCACGCCAGGCATCCGGCCGCCCCGGTCACGATCGCCGTGGCCGCGAGAATCCACGGGTCGCGCGCGTCGGTGCCGAACAACAATCCCTGCAACAGGCGCGTCAGCACCAGCGATCCCGCGATCCCCGCCAGCAACCCGCAGGCGACAATGCTCATGCCGCTCTTCAGCACCAGCCCGACCACCTGCCGCGGCGTCGCCCCCAGCGCCATGCGGATCCCGATCTCCGTCAACTGCTGCGACACCGAGTACGCCAGCACGCCGTACAGACCGATCACCGTCAGCAGCAGCGCCACCAGCGCAAACAGCGCTCCCATCTCCATGGTGAGCCGCGGCTGCGCCATCGAAGACGCCAGCGCTTCGTCCAGCGAGGACACATCCGCAATCGGCACGTCCGGATCAATCTCGCCCACCTTGCGGCGGATCGCGCTCACCAGGTTGGGGAACGACGAATCGGCGCGCACCACCAGCGTCATCGAAGGGAACAGCATGTCGTCCTGCTCGCGCGGCAGGTACATTTCCTGGTAGGGCGGGCTGCTCACCGCCGTGTAGGGCACATCCTTCACCACCCCAACCACCGTCAGCGGTATGCGCGCCCGCGAGTTCTCCAGCCACTGCCCGATGGGGTCCTTGTCCTTGAAGAACACCTTGGCCGCGGTCTGGTTGATGACAATCACCCGCCGGTTCTGCGCGTTGTCGGAGTCATTCAACAGGCGACCGCGCAGCAGCGGAATGTCGAGGGAGGAGAAGTACCCGGGCGTCACTTCGCGAATGGAAATCAGCGGATCGCGCCCGATGCCCTGGCAGGCCGCGCCTTCGGGACAGCAGTACACCAGCGGGCTGATGCCGACGATGGGCAGTGCGTTCACCGCCGCCGCCGACTTCACCCCCGGCAGCGACTGCACCGATGGGATCAG
>DASUBK010000529.1:0-8175 GCA_035763305.1 Terriglobales bacterium
ACCTGACACGACCGTCCGCCTGCACCTCTCTCCGCAAGGGATTCGCAAGGACCTGTTCGATCCATTCAATACGGAGATAGGGTCGCTTGCGCAGAACGGTCGCCCAGAAATAATTTGTGGTCTTCATCGCCGGAGCAGCCAATTGTAGCGCTGCGCCAGATCAGGGTGTGTGGTAGAGCCGCTCGTACAGCGTGCGGTTGCGCAGGATGGCTTGCACGTACTCGCGGGTCTCGGTGAACGGGATGGACTCCACGAACTCCGCCTCGTCGCGGTAGCTGCCGGCGGCCAGCCAGTCGTCCACCCGGTCGCTGCCGGCATTGTAGGCGGCCAGCGCGTACTCCAGGTGGCCGTTGTACTGATCCACCAGTTCCTTGAAATAGCGCGTGCCCAGTTGCAGGTTGACGTTGGGTGCGAACAGCAGTTGGGGGTTGAAGTGCCGGACCTTCTCCGCTTTGGCCAGCGTCTTGCCCACGCTGGGCAACAGTTGCATCAGGCCCAGCGCGTTGGCGCGCGAGATCGCGTTGGGATTGAACTCCGATTCCTGCCGGATCAGGGACGCTACCAGGAACGGATCCAGGCCGTTGGCTGACGAATAGCGCTTCAAGTCCGGCCAGTACGGCTTGGGGAACAAGGCTTCCCAGTAGCTGCGCGGCAGTGCCGGCAGCTCGACGGTGAAGTAGTAGGGCGCGGTACGCTTGAGCAGTTGGATCGCCCGATCGTAACGCCCGCTGTCGCGCATGATCCGTGCCATCTCCGCCGGCGCCCAGCCTTCGTCGTCGTCGGCAGCCTGCAATTCCTTGATGGCGAAATCCAGCATGCCGCCGTTGGCCAGCAGCAGCGCTTTCTGCACGCGAAGGTCGTCGGTGGGTGCGGGAACATCGCTGAAACGGCGCTTGATATCAGGCGCGGGAATGCGCGAGAGCACCGGATCGTCGAAGCCGCTCTCCGTGGCCTTGGCCGCCTTTACCTTGGCCGAGGGAGGCAGCAGGTTGAGGCGCACGCGGGCCAGGTCCGCGTAGTAGTAGTTGCGGAAGCGCTGGGTGATGGCCGTGTAGTACTCGTGGGCGGAGACGAAGTCGCCCTTCTCCTCCGACAAGCGGGCGTGCCAGTACAGCGCCGCGGCCACCTGCGGCGAGGTGGGATAGGTTGCGATCTGCTCGGCGAAGCCCTTCAGCGCCTCGTCGGTGCGGTTCTGGCGCAGGTTCAGCCACGCCACCTTCCAGTGGGCGTAGGCGGCGAGCCGGCCCCTGGGAAAGCGCTCGACGATCTCGCGATAGAAATCGATGGCGTGGTCGTAGTCTTTCTTGAGCAGGAAGATGTTCCCGCCCAGCAACAGGCCGTCCTCGAGCCAGTGGCTGGTGGCGCCCGCCTGGCGCAACTGCGTCATCAGCGATTCGAATCGATCGATATCGTTGTCGGAGCGCGCTATCTCGGCGAGGTAATAAAGGCGCTCGGCGTTGAGATCGTCCGGCGCGCCGGCAAGGGACTCCAGCGTTTTGCGCGCGTCGCGATCCTGGCCCGTATGGCGCATGGCGTTGGCCAGGGCAATCTGCGTGGCCGCGACATTCTCTCCCGTAGCCTGCGGCAGGATGTCGCGATACTCGCCGGCGGCGTCGCGCCACTGCCCTGCCCTGGCCAGCAGGTCGGCTCGCTGTTTTTGCTCGGCGAAGCTGACCTGGGCGGCGGTTCCCGCAACCGAGATCGAGCGCAAGAGGGTGCCCGCGTCGCCGGCCTCGCCCGACAGCGGCATGGTGTAGTAGATGTGGCGCAATAAGGCCACGCCCTTTTCCGGCTCCTCCGCCTTCAGATACGCGCGCGCCAGCGCCAGTTCGACTTCGGCCCGCGCCGGTTCGCGGAACTTGTCCAGCACCGCCAGGGCCTCGCGGGCGCGGTCCTGGCTGGTCAGCGCGGTGGCGTAGGTCACTGCGGCGTCGCGGGCCCAGATGGAGTCGGAGTATTTCTCCTGGAACGTCTTGAGAGTAGCGATGGCGGCGGCCGAATCGCCGGTCTGCAGCTGCGAATTCCCCAGGAAGAAGGCGACGTAATCGCCCAGTTCGGCGGCGCGCGGCTGGGCCTTCTTCAGCAGGGGTAAGGCCTGGGCGTAATCGTGATCGAGCCAGTGGGCGTACCCCAGAACGAGATCGGCGAGGGCGCCGGCGTCGTCCGCCGCATGACGGCGGGCAAAGGATTCGACGCCCGCGTAGGCGGCGGGAGTGCGGTCCTGCAACAACTGCAGCGCCATCGGCTTCAGCGACGTCGAAGCCACAAACGCGCGGTGGGTGCGGCGAATACGCTGCGGGCTGGCCGGTCTGCGCCGCTTCTTCTTGCTGGAAGCTTTCTTGCGCGAACTCTTGGCGGCAGTCTTCTTGTGAGTGGTCGCAGCCGCAGCATCCCGCGGCACGAGAAGAGGACAGGAGACAACGAACAGCAGAACGACACTTACCAGGGTCCGAATTCGCACAGCTCTTCCAGTTTACCCTGAGAAGCCGCTGCCGAGCAGGGTCTTATCGCCCTCGGCGAGAACGCGCACCAGTTCGCCGTTGAAGTAATCGGCGGAAGCGGCGGCGGTCTGGCCGTAGCGCTTGTCGTAGGTGGCGCGGCTCTTCTCGATGTCGTCCTTCAGCAAGGTGTACAGATTGTGCGACGACCGGCCCTGTTCGACCTTCTTCTTGTTGTACAGCTTGATCTCGTCAACCAGGAGCTTGGCAAAGCGCTTGGCCTTCTTGTGGACCTCTTCGTCCTCCGCGGACATGGGAGCCGAAGCGGCAACGCTCTCGGGCTCAGGGCTCCGAGCCGCCTCGACTGCGGCAGCGGGCGCCGCCACGACCGGCGCGGACTCGGGCCGCGGGGCGGGAGGCGGGGCCACGGCCGGGGCCGGCGCGGGCGCAGCGGACGCCGCGGCTGCCGCAGCCATTGAGACCGTTTGCGTAAGAGGAGGAACCTCGGCAGGGGTGCCGGCTTTTCTGGCGGCGATCACCTCGATCCACAGGCTGCTGCAGCGAACCAGCACTTCCAGCGCGGAGGCATCGAGTTTTCCCTGCAGGGTGTCGCCGACGTCGGCGTAGACGAGAGCGGCGACCTTCTCGCGGACGACCAGAGGCAGGACGATGACGTTGGCGCCTTCGGCGGGAGCCCCCATGGCCTGCAGGAACCCCGAGTTGAATTCGGCAGCGGCCGCGGAGACCGCCCGGCGACCGTAGATGGCACGGGAAACCAAGCCCTCGTTGCCGTCGATGAGCACCGACTTGATGGCATCGTTGTTGGCGAAACCCCGCGCCCGCCAGCCGGAGGCGTTGCCGCTGCGCAGCACGAACAGCGCCGTGCGCTCGGAGAACTTGCCGCAGCCCTCCAGCAGCGCGGAGAGGATCTCGCTCTGGCTGGTGTGGTCCTGGACGGAATTGATGGCGGCGTTGAGCAGGTCGCTGGAGGGCGCGCCGGCGGGGTGGGGGACGCCGGCCGTGCCGGCACCCGACAGCCTGGCGCTGACCTTGTCCACCACCTCGGAACACAGAGCCTTGACGTGGCTGCCGGCGACTTCCGCGACAATCTGCTGCACCACCGATCGAATCTCGTTATCGCCCATCGTTCATCCTTGCCGCAGGCTGCGCCGACCGGTCCGCTGGGGACACCACGGCACAGGCAGCGCGCTAGCAGTGTGCGGAAAGCCGCGTCGTGGGCGCCGCGAGAACCGCGCCCCGGACCGAGGTCGTCGCAGAATCTGCGGGCATTATTATGGGCCTGCGCCACCGTGTCAATGTGATAAACGCCTGACTGCCCCGGCCGTGCCGGCGACCTTCCGAAACCGCCGGGTTGTAACGGCGGCGGCATGGTTTCCTCTACGGTTGCGAGTTTCTTTCCTACCTTCCAGCATTTACAATAGGCGTTTCTTTCGCCGTGGCGGGACCCCAGGCGCGCCGGGTGCGGGAGGCGCGGACCGGGCCCTTTTGAACCCCGAGAAAATCGGGCGCTTTGTTGAATCGGGAACTCGATGGCCCTCATCCAAAAAGTGAACGAGCCGATCAGCGACGAGATGGCGCTGGTACGCGCCGCGAAAGCGGGCGATATCGGGGCTTTCGAGCAGCTGGTCAAGCGGTACGACCGCAACGTATTCCGGATCGCGAACCACATCACGCAAAACCGCGAAGACGCGGAAGACGTGGTGCAGGACGCCTTCCTGAAGGCGTACGAGAACCTGAAGAACTTCCAGGAGCAGTCGAAGTTCTACACCTGGCTGGTACGCATTGCGGTCAACGAGGCGTTGATGCGCCTGCGCCGCCGCCGCCCGGAACGCATGGTGTCGCTTGACGAGGACGTCAAGACCGAAGAAGACAGCATGCCGCGGGAGGTGGCGGACTGGAGCCCCAACCCGGAGCAGCAGTACTCGCAGGCGGAGCTTAAGGACATTCTCGGCAAGACCATCAACGGCCTGCCGCCTTCGTTCCGCACGGTGTTCGTGCTGCGCGACGTGGAAGGGCTTTCGACCGAGGAGACAGCGGAAGCGCTGAACCTCAGCATCCCGGCGGTGAAGTCGCGGCTTCTCCGGGCGCGGTTGCAACTGCGGGAACGGCTGAACAAGTACTTCAAGAAACGCAAAAGCGGAGATGGCAAACAGTGACCTGCTCTGATTTTTTGAAAGAGCTTACCGATTACCTGGACGACACACTGGACCAGCACACCCGGGCCGAGCTCGAAGAACACCTGCAGTGGTGCCACAACTGTTTCGTCATCTGCAACACCACCAAGAAAACCATCGAGATCTACCGCGATTCGGAGCTGTACGAGCTGCCCGACGACCTGCGCGGCCGGCTGCGCTCCGCCATCATGAACAAGTGCCAGCATAAGAAGCAGGGGCCGCAAACCAGCGGCTGACCCGCCCGCAGCGGCCGTTTCCCCCCTTCCCCGGCCCGATTCGCCTACCCTGCCACCCGTCCCTGCGGTCGCTCTCCCGTTTCGGTCCTTCCCAATTCAGGAGCAACTCGGACGAACCTTTTTTCTTAGTACCGAATCTAAGTAGCAGAAGCCGGATGATTGGCTTCAAGGGCCCCAGCAGTCTCCCGGTCTTCCCCGGTTTGTGAGGTAGGCTCATGATTGCCAGTTTGCTGGATGTGCTGTTCGGGTGCTGCCACAAGCGTTACAGCTTCCCCATTACGGTCAAGTCGTCCCATCGCCGCAACGAGGCGGCTTCTGTCACCGGCACCTACGTGGTGTGCCTGGATTGCGGCAAGGAGTTCCCCTACGACTGGCGCGAGATGCGGGTCGTCTCCCGGACTCACCAGGGCGCAGGCCATGCGGGCGAGGCTGCAGAGGCGCTGGCAGCCAAGCAGACGGCCGCCTGAGTCGGCCTAGGGTGTCACGCTTTCCGGGCCTTCCGCGGGCGCGGCGCCGCTAACGCTGCTGGACTCCGTGGTTCCGCTGAGCAGCGAGTCCAGCAGCCCCAAGGCATCTGTCACCGTCAGGATTCCCACCAGAGCTTCCCCTTCGACCACCGGCAGGGCTCCGATCTTGCGGGCATAAAGCAGACCTACGGCGTCGCGCATCGAGGTTTCCGGCGTGACCGTCACCGGGCCCGCCGTCATCGCCATGGTGATGGGCGTGGACTCGTAGACGGCGTTGTACTCCTCAGGCGTGATGTGGCTCAGCATGGAGGGCGCCATGCGGGCGACGTCGCGGTCGGTGACAATGCCGGCGAGACGGCCCTCATCGTTCAGCACCGGGATGTGACGCTTGCCGGTGCGGCGAATAATCATGGCGGCGTCCATCAGCATGGAGCGTTCGTTCAGAGTCAGGACCGTACGCGTCATGTAATCGCGAACCAGCATCCTCGACCGCCTTGCAGGGGGTTTGCGGGCGGATTCTAGCAGACGTTCCGGAAGCTCTCAACGAGGTTGCCGGCGCGCGCCGCCCGATTTCGCGCCGCGGGCCAACTCCGTCCATGGCATACTCCGTCCTATGGAGAGGGACAGAGTCTACGGAGAGTTCGTGAATAGAATCCTGGCGTTTTCCCGGCGCGAGCTGATGGTGCTCGTGGTCCTGTTTGCCTGCCTGCTCTTGACCTTCCTTACCCTGACGCAAGCGCAGACCATCAATTCGCAGCGCACGCTCATCCACCAGCTTTTCCAGGACAGCCTGGAACTGAACGCGCTCAAGGTACAGAACCTGCAGAAGGCGCGACAGCATCGGTAGTTTCGATCGCGCACGACAAACCGCAGGCGGGGGCGCCTGCGGCTATTTGATCCCCGGCGAGGATTGTGATCCTCCCTCAACAAGGAAGCCCGGCATTCGGCCGGGCTTTGAGTTGAAAACCGTTTGCCAGAGCCTTACTGCTGCTGGTCGGGGCGCTTCTTCAGCGTCGGACGATCGTCGTCCTTGCCGTCCTTTCCTTTGGCGCTGTCGTTGCTGGTGGTGCGGCGCAGCGTCGGACGATCCGAGCTCTGGTCGTTATTGATCTTGTGCCGATTCTCCAGCGCCGCCAGGCGGGCTTTCACGTCCTGGAATTCGGAGGTGTCGACCACGTACTGCGCCTTGGCGGGAAGGATCTTCTGGATCTCTTCCTGGGTCTTGGTGATGCGGTCGGGCGTCATGGGGTGGGTGGAGAACGCCTTGGCCAGCGTGCCCGGCTTCTTCTTCTCCTTGGCTTCCAGCTTCTCGAAGAAGGAGACGAAGGCGTTGGGATCGTAGCCGGTGGCGTACATGTACTGCAGGCCGAGATAGTCGGCCTCCGCCTCGAAGCCGCGGGAGAAGGTCAGGAAGGTCATCGGCAGGGCGAATCCGGCCGCGCTCTGGATGGCGTAGCCCAGCCCGCCGCCCATGAAGATCAGCGGGATGGTGGCCAGGTTGGCGATCTGCCCGCGAGTCATCTGGCGGGTGGCGTGGCGCGCCGCCACGTGGGCGATCTCGTGCGCCATCACGCCGGCCAGCTCGGCTTCATCGTCCGCCGCCAGGATCAATCCGGAGTTCACATAGAAGAAGCCGCCGGGCAGCGCCATGGCGTTGATTTCATCGGTGTCGATCACCTTGATGGTAAAGGGCACCTTGGCGTCGGAGTTGCGAACCAGGTTCTGGCCGACGCGGTTCACGTATTCGACCACCACCGGGTCCTGCACCAGCTTCACACTGGACTCGATCTGCTGGGCGTAGCCCTTGCCCATGGCGATCTCTTTCTCCAGCGAGTACCAGTTGCCGAGGCCCTTGCCGCCCATCTTGCGGTTGCCGATAGCGGAGACGTCATCCTTGCCGCCGTCGTGCTTGATCTCGTCCTTGTCTTGCTTCTTGGCGTCCTTTTCCTTCTTCTTGGTGTCCTTGTCGTCCTTCTTGGCGTTCTGATCGTCCGCGGACGCGGGAACGGCCTGGGCATCGGCAGGCTGTGCCTCAGGCGCGCCGGCAACCGGCGCCTGCGCCTGGGTATCGCCGGTGGGGGCCGGAGCCTGGGCTTGCGGCGCGGGAGCAGGCGTCTGGGATGCCGGCGGCGTGTCCTGCGCGAAGCCGGTAAGCGACAGCAGGAGCGCGGCGATGAGCGCGAGCGCGCGTGACTTCATAAAACACTTCCTTTGCGGACGGAAATCCACTCTGATTATACGCCCCATTTTTAGAGGCCGGAGCCGCCAAAAGGTTGCGAAATCCGTCCCTGAGTTGGACGCGTGCGGCTGCTGAACTGTTTTCCGCCGCTCCAGCAACGTCAACCCGAATTCATGGCCGAAGTCGCGGAAATTCTTGACTGCAAGTGGGATAGCCCCCACTATTTTCGGGTTTCTGGTTCCACCAACCGGGACAAGGAGGCGAACCATGGTAGACCGCAGGAGATTCCTGGCCGGAGGCGCGAGCCTGGCGGGCATAACCGCGCTGGACCGCCTGCTGGCGGCGCAACGGCTGCCCAGCGTGCCCCTACCGCAGCAATCGCTGCTGCAAAGCGATCCCGAGGCGTACTGGTATCAGCTGCGCAGCCAGTTCCTCGTTCCCGACGACGAAGCCTATCTGAACAACGGCACCAACGGCTGCAACCCGCTGCCGGTGCTGAAGGCGGTCTTCGACGGCTATCTCACGACGGAAAAGATGGACCAGTCCGATCCCGAGGATTACCCCATCTGGGGCTACGGGCCGTGGAACGAGTTTCGCGATCCGCTGGCGCAGTTCCTCGGGGTGACCCGCGACGAACTGGCGCTGCTGCGCAACGCCACC
>DASUBK010000530.1:0-3882 GCA_035763305.1 Terriglobales bacterium
CGGCCGCGCCGTCCACGCCCGCCAAAGAGGCGCCGGTAAAGTACTCCGCCCGCGAGTGCCTCAGCCGCATGGACGGCCAGGCGCAGCGCTGGGCCACCGATGCGCTGGTCTTCCACGTCGAGTCCGACATCAATCCCGAAACCGACGGCCATGGCGGCAAGTCCACCGTGTGGAAGGGCATCTACGCCTCCGCTTCGCGCCAGACTATCCGCACCTTCACCTGCTCCGGCAGCCGCGAAGCCTACGCGCCGCCCCTGGGCGTGACCGGCGAGTTGGAACTGGCCTACAAGCCTTCGGCGACTCCCTTCCAGGCGTTCCTGGTGAAGGCGGACTCCGACAAGGCGTTTGAAGTGGCGCAGCAACATGGCGGCGAGGCGCTGCTGAAAAAAGATCCGCAGCTGCCGGTCACCTACCTGCTGGCCATGGAGCGCGGCCAGAGCGTGCCCACCTGGTTCGTGATTTACGGCAAGAGCATGCAGGATAACAAGGGCATCGGCATGATCAACGCCACCACCGGCGGCTTCCTGCGCGCCACCGGCGGCAAGTAAACGTTCTTGGTTCTTAGTTGTTGGTAGTTCAGTGTTGGACCGCGCGCCACCTCGCGCGCAATTTCATGGTCCTATCCATCGCGGCGCCGGTGTCGCCGGGGCGCAGGGCCATTTCGCAGGTATGATCGAATTCCAATGCCTGCCGCGCAGTTCCTGTATCTCACCACCACCGGCCGCGCCTCCGGAGAGCCGCGCGAAATCGAAATCTGGTTCACCCAGCGGGACGGTCGCTTCTATGTGATCGCCGAGTACGAGACTGCCAACTGGCTGCAGAACCTGCGCGTCAATCCGCAGGCCCGCTGGCGCGTGGGAGAGCAGACTTTCTCCGGCAGCGCGCGCCTGCTCGAGTCAGGCGCCGTGCGCGACGCAATCCGCGAGCTCTCGCGCCAGAAATACGGCTGGGGCGACGGCCTGGTGGTGGAGCTGGCCCCGGAGTGAATTGCCGCGCATGCACAATATTTCAGTGCCTTCGGTATGCCAGTATTTCAGCGCGTCGGTATCTCGATGCCGGCGATCCTTTCGGGATCGAGGTACTGACCTACTGAGATACTGAAATACCCGGCGCAGAACCTCTGACTCCCGGCATAAGGAAGGCGCATAATTCCCCTGTCCATGCGACCGCTGCTCACCGCCGTCCTGCTCGCCGCCACTGCCATCGCGCAGGGCCTGCCGCCCTCGGCGGAGCGCATCGCCTTTCGTTACGACGACACCCACGTCATCGTTCGCCTGGAGCAGACCGGCGGCGACCTGCACGATAATCCCGAAGACCAGCTCACCCCGCTTCCGCCGCCGCGCACCCGCAATACCGGCCTCGACGAACTGGGCACCAGCGACGAGCTGATGGCGCGCTTCGCCCAGCTGTTTGGCAGCACCTCGACCGGCCAGGTGTGGGCGGTGGAGGCCGACGCGCAGCACTCCTTCGCCGCCACGGTGGACAAGCTCGCCTTCGCCTCCACCGATTGCGGCGGCGCCATCGACGCGCTCGCCATCCTGCTCATCAATCCCGAACAGCAGCGCGACTTCCAGCAATTTCACGGCGACCACTTCCTCGCCGCGGCGGTGACCTCCGCGCCGGCGCCCGTCAGCAGCGACCTCGGCCTGCTCCCCGAGACCAAGCTCTCCGCAGCGGAGTCCAAGCGCCTGCAGGCCGCGCTCGCGAACATCCTGCAGGCGCGGCTGGCGAAGATCAAGCAGCCTTCGGCGGCGGAAAAGCGGCTGCTGCGCGGCGAAGGCAAGCTGGAGATGAAGGTCCAGCGATTGCGCGCCGGGCCCGGCAACGCCGTGCGCCTCTACATCCGCGCCAGTTGGTTGCTGGGCGATTACGCCGCTTATCTGATGAGCGCCTGGGCGACGCCGCCATACCTGCAACTGGACGGCATCGAAGCCCAGCCCGCCGCTCACATCCGCACCGGCGAATTCCGCAACCAGCCGCCCGACGTTGCCTTGGGCGAGATCCTCGGCGTCTTCACCGGTGACGACGGCTGGGCGCGCGTGCTGCTGGGCAAAGCCGCCGACGAAGGCTACGAGATGGAAGTCGTCCAACTCTCGCCGCAAGGCCCCAAGCAAACCGACATCGCCTACGGCTACGGTTGCTGAAGAATTGGTTGATTGGGTAATTTGGCGATTGGGTGATTGGGTGATTGGTCAGGCATGCGGAGATTCGCGGCCAGCGAGGTTCGTTGCTCCCGACACAATCATCCAATCGCCAAATCACCCAATCACCCAATTTCTCCGCTGCGGTCAATTTTTTGCCTAAGGTCTTTCACTCTCGCAACCTAGTCGTACGCCCGAGTGTCCCGCCTTCGCCGCGTGCTACCCTGCCTCATCCTCGAACAGCTAAGGGACAGGGAAGGCGATGCGACTGGGACGAACGCTGCTGCCGGCGATGCTGTTGTGCGCGTTGAGTGTGATGGCCGCCGACCGCGCTCTTCCTGATTCTCCCGGCGCCGTGCGCTTGCGCGAGACGCCCGCCGTCGCTCCCTACGATACGGTTCCCAGCTTCGACATCGCGGAATTCACCATGCCCGCTCCCGCGGCCGCCTTCATCGCCGCCGCGCCGCAGAAGAAGAAGGTGCTGGACGCGAAGTTCCTGCTGCTGATTGCGGTCGGCACCGGGCTCACCATCGCCGACTACGAACTCACGCAGCACTGCCTGGCGCATCGCACCTGCGTGGAAACCGATCCCCTGCTGCCCATCTCGCGCGCCGGCATGTACGGCACCAACATTCCTCTCAATGCCGCGCTCTACTTCTGGAGCTACAAGCGCAAGGCACACGGCAAGCGGCTGTGGTGGGTCGCGCCGCTGGCCATCGCCGCCTCGCACGCGGTGGGCGTGGGGACCAATCTGCGCATTCATTGACGAAGACCTTTCACCACTAAGGACACAACGGACACGAAGGAACGGCTGTTCTTTTGTTCTCCTTGGTGTCCTTGGTGTCCATTGTGGTTGGATTTTTGTCTTTGATTTGCCGATAATCTCGGCATCGCCCGCGCTCTCCCATCTGCTCGTAGCGACGGCGCGCTGACCGACGCGCGCCTGGGACGGATCGTGCGCCTGCTCACCGACCACGCCATGGTCACGGTCAGTGGCACCAAGGTCGCCGGCGAGATTGGCGTCAGCCGCAGCGAAATCTGGCGACTGGTGCAACAACTGCGCTCCATGGGAGTCGCCATCGCCGGCCGTCCCGCCACCGGCTACCAACTGGAGCGCGTCCCCGACCTGCTGCTGCCCGACATCCTCGCTCCGCTGCTGAAGGGCACGCGCTTCTCCGAGCACATTCTCCATTTCTTCCGCCTCGGCTCGACCAACGCCGCCGCCATGCACGCCGCCGCCCGCGGCGCGCCGGAGGGCAGTGTCTTCCTCGCCGAGGAGCAGACCGCCGGGCGCGGGCGCGGCGGGCACTCCTGGCACTCCGCCGCCTCCACCGGGATCTACTGTTCGGTGGTGCTGCGGCCGAAGCTTCCGCCCGCCGAGATCCTCGTGCTTTCTCTCGCCGCCGGATTGGCCGCCGCCGACGCCGTCGAGCACACCACTGGCCTGCGCCCCGACCTCAAATGGCCGAACGATTTGCTCATCGGCGTTCCCGCAGGCGAGGGCGCCTGCGGCTACGTGATTGAGGGCGAGGGCCGCGACCCGAGCGATGGCGATGGGGCGCACGCCAGCATGAAAAAGTTCTGCGGCATCCTCACCGAGCTGAACGCCGAGGTCACGCGCGTTCGCTATGCCGTGGTTGGCGTCGGCATCAACGTCAACCAGGCGGAATTCCCGGCGGAAATCGCGAACCTAGCCGCCTCGCTGCGCCTCGCCGGCGGCCGCGAATGGTCGCGGGTCGAG
>DASUBK010000531.1:0-17188 GCA_035763305.1 Terriglobales bacterium
GTCGGTGCACTTCTGGAAGGCAATGGTCTTCTTGAAGTCGCCGCCGGCGTGACATTGGCTGCATTGCAGCAGCGCGTGCTTGCCCAGCAGCGGGTACTGCGTCTTGCTGTGATCGAACCGGGCCTGTAGCGCCGCCGCGGAAACCGACTTCCATGTCGCCGTGCTGTGGCAGGACTGGCAGGTGGCGGCGAAGCTGCCGCGATGGGGATCGTTGTGGCAGTCGCTGCAACGCTCGAAGGGCAGCCCGCGAAAACGCACCGGGCCGCCCGCTTCGGCCGGTTTATGACAGTTGTCGCAGGCCACCCGCGCATGCGCGCCGGTGAGAGCGAAGCGCGTGCGGCTGTGGTCAAAGCTGGGAACCTTCTTCCAGCCCTCGGCGTTGTGGCATTGCGTGCAGGTGGCGCCGAGTTGGCCCTTGTGGGGGTCGGCGTGGCAGGAGGCGCAGTCAGTCGAGAGCCCGAGGAAGGTCCTACCCAGGTCCTTCATCTTGATCTGCGTCCGCTCGGCGGCGGCAATGTTTTCCGGTTTGTGGCAACTGGCGCAGCTCAGCGTGGCGTGCTTTCCCGCCAGCGGCCACCCGGTCCGGCTGTGGTCGAATTGCTGCTGCGACGGCTCCCACTTAATCAGTGCGAAGTTCTCGCCATTGTGCTCGGAGTGGCACGAGGCGCAAGCCTGAGCCGCAGTGGCCTTCGGGGCCACGCGCGCGTGCAGCCCGCGCCCAGCCGCGATGCGGCTGGCAATCTCGGTGTGGCAGTCGAGGCATTTGAACGATGCCTGCCCGCCGACGCGGTGGCAGCTGGTGCAATTGGTCGCACCATTCAGAAAGGAGTGCGCCCGGGAGAGCGGCCCGGGAGAGATTTGCGCGGCCGCTGCTACCGAGCCCAGGAGGAATGCGACGCGGGCGAACGAGCGCAAAACAGCCGTGACTGCCGTACAGGAGCAAGCCGGAGCGGCGCTCCAGAGTTTCCTTCGCTGTGGCAATCGTACGCCTCGCGCGGAACTGCTGAGCTAGTTTCCAGCAATCTACTACAGAGCAGCGCGTCCGCCACAACCGAATGGGCATGACCTTCCCGCTGCCGGGCCGTTTTGGTTCTCGCCGCGGGAAGGGAAGGTGAGACGGCAGCGCGGGGCATGCCGAGATCCAGCTCGCCGTTCTCGCCGGAACTGCGCGGAGGCTCGCATTACGATAAAATAGAACTGTGGACGCTCCGGCCAAGACCGCTAAAACGATTCTGTGCGTCGACGATATCCCGGCGAATTGCACGCTGCTGGCGCGCATGCTGCAGAGCAACGGTTTTCGCGTCATCACCGCCTCCAGTGTGCGCGGCGCGCTGGAGTTGCTGCGCCGCGAACCGGCCGTGCA
Organism: Terriglobales bacterium; assembly: GCA_035763305.1. Taxonomy (GTDB): domain Bacteria; phylum Acidobacteriota; class Terriglobia; order Terriglobales; family Acidobacteriaceae; genus DASUBK01. The sequence continues at coordinate 1,364 of DASUBK010000531.1, forward strand.
TGCCATCCTTATGGACATCCATATGCCGGAGCACTCCGGCTTCGACGCCATCAACATTCTGAAGGCCGATCCTCGCACCCGCGACGTGCCGGTGATCGTCGTCTCCAGCAGTTCCGATCCACGCGACGAGCAGAAGGCGCGGGAATTCGGCGTCGCCGATTACATCGGACACCCCGTCCGCGACGACAGGGTCCTGGCGGCGGTGCGGCAACACGCGGCCGGAAAATAAGATCGGGTGAGTCGCCTCCGAGCCTGGAGGCTCGTCCCGCCTCATCGACGGTAGGCTCTCTTTCCTCGGCGTTGAAAATCGCAACAGCTGCGTTTGTTGGCTGCGACATTTTAAGAATGTCGTAAAAAGATACAGAATTCTGTCGAATTTACTCTTCCGCACTCCGCGGTCGCGGTCCCGGGCTTTACCCAGCAAGCGTTTCCGAGGGGGTCGCTCGTGGGCCTTCACGTGCAGCTACTCTGCTTCGAACCTCTCGCTACGCGCTCAGGATGGCCGCCGGCGAGGTGGAGGGCTAGAACCTTCGTAAGAGCTAACCGGCGTATCCCCACGCTGCAAACCTGATCTACTGATTCAGACTTCGATAACTTTCGGATGGATTACCTGGAGGAGAGAACATGCAATCCACACGCAGGAGTACAGGTGCGGTCGTCGCCCTGCTCGGCAGTCTCGCCTTGCTGACATTCGCCATCGGATGCAGCGGCGGGTCGCAGGCAGGCACGACGTCGACCACGCCATTGTCGGCGGTGCAGATGAAGATTGGAGACGCCCCTGCCGACTCGGTGCTGGTCTTCGAACTGAACATCGCCAGCGCTTCGCTTCAACCGCAGAATGGAAATCCCGTGTCCGTGCTGAGTGCCCCGGCGGAGATCGAACTGGCGCACCTGTCCGGCACCCTCGAACCGCTGGCGCTGGCCAATGTGGCGCCGGGGACGTACACCGGAGCCAGCATCGCGGTGTCGAACGCCGAGGTCACCTATATTCCTGCCGGCAGCAGCACCCCGGTCAGCAAACAAGTAGCGCTCAACCAGACCGTCAACCTCACCTTCAATCCCGTTCTCAACGTCGGCTCGGGATCGTCGGTGATCAACCTGGACATGAACCTGGCCCAGTCGCTGACCTTCGATTCCAGCGGGAATCTGACGGGGGTCAGCCCGGTTTTCACCGCCAGCACGGTGTCGGTGCCCGCGGGCGGCGAACAGGGTGAGGACGAAGAGCACGGTCAGCTCGAAGATTCGGTCGGCCAGGTCACGGCCACGACGGCCGCTGCGGGAACTGCGCTGGCGTCGTTCACCATCACGCCGGCCATGAATGGCCAGCCGCTGACCTTCCAGGTCAATTCCAGCACTCACTTCGAAGACGGCCTGGCGCAATTTAGCGATCTGAAGGCCAATATGATGGTCAAGGTTGACGCCGTCACGCAGTCCGACGGATCGCTGCTGGCCACCAAGGTCGAACTGGTCGAAGCTTCCGACGGTATGGAGGCCGAAGGCGTGGTCACGCAGACCACGGGCAATCCGGCGACCTCGTTCCAGCTGGTAGTGCAGGACGGCTCGGGCTCCGGAATGGCGAGCAGCACCCTGGGTACGACGGTGACGGTCAACGTCGGCAGCGCGGCATTCCGCACCCCGCTCAGCAACTCCGACGACTCGAATCTGTTGAGCGGCTTGCCGTTTACGCCCACCTTCGATGCCACCACCGTGGCCAAGGGGCAGAGCGTGGAAGCGGACGCGATGGGACCCATGGCATCGGCGGGGACGCTCAACGCGAGCAGGATCCAGCTGCGCCGCCAGGCGCTGAGCGGCACCGTGGGAGCTGCTGCCACCGGCTCGAACGCAACCTTCAGCTTGCTGCTGGACGCGGATTCGGCCTTCGTGAAGCTGACCGGCGTCACCAGCATCAACGTGTACCAGGTGTCGAAGACGGTGCTGAAAGGCGTGAGCAGCGTGGCGCCGGGCAGCCAGGTCAAAGTGCGCGGGCTGCTCTTCTTCGACGGCACGCAGTATCAGTTCGTCGCCGGAACCATCGCCAGCCACTAACCGCAGGGGAACGTTCCCAACTCGCTGTACGAACCACGGGCCGCTGCATTGCGGCGGCCCGTGGTTTCTGGTCACGGCGGTGGCTTCCGCGGCAATCGCCTCTAGCCACAAACTCCGCCCACATTTATTCTTCCGGCGTGGGGTGCATACGAAAATTTCTCGCCATCATTTCCTTTCTTGCGCTGGCCGTTCTTGGGGCCGCGGCGCAGGACAACTATGAAATCCAGGTGTATGGCTCGGACACGGTGGAACCCGGCGCCACCATGCTGGAGTTCCACACCAACTACACGCTCAACGGCAGCACCCTGGTCGAAAACGGCGTGTTGCCGACGCGCCATGCGGTGCACGAAACCATCGAGATCACGCACGGCTTCAACGATTGGTTCGAGACCGGCTTCTACATCTTCACCTCGGCGCGCTCCGACCGCGGCTGGGATTGGGTCGGCGATCACATCCGCCCGCGGGTGCGGGTGCCGAAAAAGTGGAACTGGCCGGTGGGGGTGAGCGTATCGACGGAGTTCGGCTATGTTCGCCCGACGTACTCCGTTGACAAGTGGTCGCTGGAGATCCGCCCCATCGTCGACAAGCAACTTGGCAAGGTCTACCTGGCCTTCAACCCGGCGCTGGAGAAGGCGATCATCGGCGCCAATTCGCATCACGGCTTCGAGTTCGCTCCCGCCTTCAAGTTCAGCTACGACGTGACCAAGGCGGTGAGCGCCGGGGTGGAATATTACGGAGGGTTGGGCCCGGTTCTGCGGTTCGATCCCTTAGCCGAGCAGGAGCACCAGATTTTTCCCACCATCGACCTGAATGTCTCGCCCAAGTGGGAGATCAATTTCGGCATGGGCTGGGGTCTTACCCACGGCACCGATCACCTTATCTTCAAGACGATTGTCGGGCGCCGCTTCGATTGCGTTTTCTTCTGCAACAAGCATTGAGGAGCGACGTGGACCCGACTGCCCGCTTCAGCAAGCGCGCCGAAGACTACGCCCGCGCCCGGCCCTCGTATCCGGCGGCGGTGATCGAGGTGTTGCAGCGGGAGTGCGGCTTGACCCCGCGGGCGACGGTCGCCGACATCGGCTGCGGAACCGGGCTTCTCGCCAAGCTGTTTTGCGACTTCGGCAACACGGTCATCGGCGTGGAACCGAACGCCGACATGCGCGAGGCGGCGCGCGAGTACCTGGCGTCCTATCCCAAGTTCACCATCGTGGACGGCCGGGCGGAGACGACCTCGCTGCCGGAGCGTTCGGTGGACTTCATCGCCGCCGGGCAGTCGGCACACTGGTTCGAGGCGCGCGCGACGCAATCCGAATTTCGCCGGATCCTGCGGCCGGATGGCTGGCTGGCGCTGGTGTGGAACGATCGCCGCTACGGCCCCGCGCCCTTCATGGTCGCCTATGAGGAACTGACGCAGCGCTTTGCCAGGGAGTACGCCCACGTCAAGGCGCTCTGGGACCACCAGCGGCTGGGAGAATTGTTCGGCAGCGAAAACTATCGCCAGGCCAGCTTCGAGCACCTGCAGCGGCTCGACTGCGAAGGCCTCATCCGCAGAATCCTGTCCGCCTCGTACATGCCGGGCCGCGACGACGCCGGCTTTCCCTCCATGATGCACGCCATTCGCAAGCTCTTTGAGAAATATGAGCAGCAGGGAATCGTGGTGGTGGAATACGACACCCGCGTTTTCTACGGGCGATTGCAGGACTGAACAGTCTTACTTCTCGACCGGGTAGCCCTTGTCCATCCAGTCGGTGCGGAAATTGTCGGCGAGATAGAGCACCTTCACGTTGGTGAAGCCCATCGACTGCAGGGCTGCGAAGGCGGGATGAACGTTGGGGCAGTGCGTCCAGGGGCAGCAGCCGCAATAAAGAACGATGAAGGTCTTGCGCGGCAGGCTGTTGACCCGAGCGCGCAGGGCTTTCAACCCGCCCTCATCGGACGCGGGTCCGGCGTATTCCGCGGCGGGAATGTGGTGGCTGGCATAGAGCACGCGAAATCCCACCTGCAGCGCCAGCGGCCGCTGCGCCGCGGATGATTTCAGGATTTGCGCCAGCTCCGCCGGTTGGATCAGCGGCATCGTATTCTTTGCTTCCTGGGCGGTGACGCCTCCCGCCAGCAGGCAGGCAGCGATCAGGCTGACAGCGACAGCACGAAATAGAGTCATCATGAGTCCCCACCGCAGTATAACGGCACGCGCACCCAACGAAGTGTTCCCAACCGCTCCCGGCGCCGGTCCGCAACTTTTCCGCGGCCCTGGTGTTCTCTCCCGTATTAATGGATGGGGCATGAATACGCGAAACGGTCTCGTCTCCGCAGTATTTTCCAGCCGCGCTTTCCCCCTTCTTTTTCTGCCATTACTCCTGCTGGCCATGGTCGCGCCCGCGTGGGGCTCGTTAGGCGACAGCATGGCGTCGGTGGAGGCGGACCGCGCGCACATGCACGCCAGCGTGCGCGTCGTGCACCAGGGCGCCTACGACGTGCATGAGATGAGCGCCGGCGCCAGCGTGGTGCGCGAGTACGTGGCGCCGAACGGCATGGTCTTCGGCGTCGCGTTCCAGGGTCCGGCGCTGCCCGACATGAAGCAGGTGCTGGGCAACTACTTCGCGCGCTACCAGGCGGCGCAGCGGCGAGTCCGGCGCGGCCCGACCATCATTCGCGAATCGGGGCTGGTGGTGGTGGTCAGCGGGCACATGCGGTCGTTCAGCGGCCGCGCTTGCGTTCCGGAGATGGTTCCCAGTGGGGTGCGCGTTGAAGACGTTCGCTAGAAACTCTGCACGCCTACCGCTGCTGTCCTTCGGCCTGGTTGCTTTGCTGTTCGCTGCCGGATGCGGCGGAGGAAACAACAAGACAACGACGGTCGGCAACAATACCATCACGCCGCCCGCCAGCAGCAACAACGTGGTGCCGATCGTGGTCAATGCCGGCCCAGCGTCCGCGCCGGAGACGAACCTTGCCTATGTGAGCGTGACCGTGTGCGTGCCCGGCAGCGCCACCAATTGCCAGACCATCGACAACATCCAGGTGGACACCGGCTCCGAAGGCCTGCGGATCCTGTCTTCGGTTCTGACCGCGCCGTTACCGCAGCAGACCGATTCCAGCGGCAATGCCATCGCCGAGTGCGCGCAGTTCGCGGACGGCTACACCTGGGGTCCGATGGCCGTGGCGGACGTGAAGCTGGGCGGCGAACAAGCCAACAGCGTTCCGGTCCAGGTGATCGGCGGGGGCAGCGGCAATCTGACCGCCGTGCCTTCGACCTGCGCGAATACCGGCACGGCGGAGGATACGGTGGATGCGCTGGGCGCGAACGGCATCCTGGGCATCGGGCCTTTCCGCCAGGACTGCGGCTCCGGTTGCGGCGACACCGATCTGACCAAGAACCCCGGCTTCTATTACACCTGCCCGTCCAGCGGTTGCACACAAGCCGCTGTTACCCTGACGCAACAATCGCAGAACCCGGTCTGGATGTTCCCGACCGACAACAATGGCACCATCATCGAACTGCCAGCCATCGCCTCCGGCGGAGCCGCGACGGTGAACGGATCGCTGGTATTCGGCATCGGCACCCAGGCGAACAACAGCCTGGGCAATGCCACGGTGCTCATTTTGGACAACTCAGGCAACTTCACCACCACCTTCAAGGGCACGCCGTACACCCAGAGTTTCCTCGACAGCGGCTCCAACGCCCTGTTCTTCCTCGATTCCGCCACCACCGGCATCCCGGAGTGCACCAGCCCCAACACCGGCTTCTATTGTCCGGCGTCGCCGCAGTTTCTCAGCGCCGTCGATCAGGGGCTGAACGGAACCAGCGCGACGGTGAACTTCTCCATCGTGAGCGCCAATACGCTCAGCGCCACCGCCAACGCATTCAATAATATCGGCGGGCCCAATCCCAACAGCTTCGATTGGGGGCTGCCGTTCTTCTACGGCCGCAACGTGTTTACCGGAATCGAAGGGCAGAGCACCGCGGTGGGAGTGGGACCGCTGTTTGCCTTCTAGAGCGCGCCCTCGTTTGTGACCGGACGTTTCTCGATCAACAAAAGTAGAGAACGGCGACTACCGCGGGCGATGACCTCGGCACTCGTCACCGTCCTTGGTAGCGCTGGGACTGCAGGCGCCGGAATCGATGAATTACAGTTTTTTACATTCGTGGGGCAGGGTGCGATCTGTGGTGACGAAACGCCGGTTTCGCGCGTCTGCATAGGGGAAGCTACCTTCTCGGCGGCTGTTTTTCAGGGGATAATGCTGCCTCGCTGCTAACTCACGGCGGTGCTCGACGTCGAAATCCGTGGACGGCGCATGCACCTGCTGTGGGCGGCGCGTTTTTGGGGAGGGCCGGCGAGTGCCCGCGGAACCTGGCGGCCTCTACAACACGATGACACAACTGGCGGCGGCGCCCGCTCCCGCGCCCGCCGGGCCGGAGCCTCTGCCGCCTCCTCCGGAACGGGCCCAGCCGCGGCGTTGGGCCCTGGTCGTCGTGGTTCTCGTCGTGGTCTTGCTGTTGGGCTCTTTGCTCGCCTGGCGCCTGCGCGCAAATCGCTCCCAGCAAAGTCAGCCGGGAATCCGCACCGCCACCGTGGTGCGCGCGGACTTCGTTCCCACGCTTCGTCTCACTGGCCTGACGTCCGCTGTTCGTTCGCACGTCATCGCCGCTCCCAGCCTCACCGGCGGCGGGCCTAACTCGCTGGTCATCACCCGCATGGCTCCGGCGGGAACCCACGTCAAGCAGGGCGACCTGCTGGTGGTCTTCGATCCGCAAAACCAGATCAAGACCGCGCAGGACAAGGAAGCCGACTACCGCGATTTCCTCGACCAGATCGAGCGCAAGAAGGCCGACCAGGCGGCGGCCCGTGCCAAGGACGATACCGAACTGAAGCAGGCCGAAGACGCGGTGCGCACGGCCGAGTGGGAGGTGCGCAAGAACGAGGTGCTCTCCAAGATCGATGCGGAGAAGAATGTCGAGAACCTGGACCAGGCGCGGGCGCAATACGAGCAGTTGAAGCAGACCTACCAATTGAAGCGCCTGGCCGCCGCCGCCGACCTGAAGATGCTGGAGATCCAGCGCGACCGCGCCCACAACGACATGCTGCACGCGCAAAACAACGCGCAGAAAATGGAAATCCGCTCGCCCATGGACGGCGTGGTGGTGCTGAACATGATGTGGCGCAGCGGAACCATGGCCGAGGTGCAGGAAGGCGACGAGGTGCGCGCCGGCATGCCGTTCATGCAGGTAGTGGATCCCAGCCTGATGCAGACGCTGGTGCGCGCCAACCAGAACGACGCCGCCTATCTCAAGCCCGGCCAGATGGCGCAGCTTCATCTCGATGCCTATCCCGGGCTGACGCTCCCCGCGCGGCTGGAGTCGCTGGATAACATCGCCGTCACCAGCATGGCGCCGAAGGTGCGCGTCTTTTCCGCCGTGTTCACCATCCTGGGGCAGGACGCGAAGCTGATGCCCGATCTTTCGGCCGCGCTGGACGTGGAACTCGGGCGCATTCCCCACGCCATCATCGCGCCGCGCGACGCCATCGTCGAACAGGGTGGAAAGTCGTACGCGTGGGTGCGCAACGACGGCGGCTACGAGAAACGCGAAGTCACCATCGGATCGACCAGCGACATGGAGGCGGAAGTGCGCTCCGGGCTCAAGGAAGGCGAGGTGGTACTGCGCAACCCGGAGAACTCCCAGGGGGTGACGCGATGAGCCGCCTGCGCGCCTTGTGGCGCAAGAGTCCGGCCCTGGTAGTCGCCCTGGTGGTGCTGGTCGCGGGAGGAGCGGCCTTCGGCGCCCGCCGCCTGTTGCGCTCGGTTCCGGAGGTGCCGATTTACGAGGTGCGGCGCGGCGAGTTCGTCGATTACCTGCAAGTCCGCGGCGAGGTGAAGGCGCAGAAGTCTATCGTGCTGACCGCGCCCATGCGCGCCGGCGACATCCAGATCGTCCATCTCGCGCCCAGTGGCACGCAGCTCCACAAGGGCGAGGTGGTGGTGGAGTTCGATACCGCCGATCTCAAGAGCAAGCTCGAGCAGCGGCGCTCCGACCTGAAGCAGGCGGAGGCGGAAATCGAAAACACCCGCGCCACCGGCCACATCACCGAGCAACAGGACCTCACCGACCTGCAGAAGGCGAAGTACGACGTCGAGCGCGCCAAGCTGGACGCCAGCAAGCAGGAAATTCTCTCCCAGATCGAGGGTGAGGAGAGCAAGATCAAGCTCGCCGACGCGCAACAGAAGGAACATGAGCTGGAAGAAAAACTGAAGGCGGACCGCGCCGGGATGGCGGCCGATATTGGCAGCAAACAGCTCAAGCGCAACAAGGCGCTGTTCGACGTGCAGCAGGCGGAGTCCGCCATTTCGCAGATGAAATTGGTGACGCCCGTGGACGGCATGGTGGCGATGCTGCCGAACTTCCGCAACTGGCGTCCGGGCGGAGCTCCCGACTTCAAGGAAGGCGATCGCGCCTGGCCGGGCGCGGGCATCGCGCAGGTTCCCGACCTGAGCACCATTCACGTCAACGCCCGCGTGGACGAGACCGATCGCGGCCGCATCAAGACCGGTCAGCGGGTGCTGATCCGCGTGGACGCCGTGCCGGGACGCGAGTTCGCCGGCAAGATCGCCGCCATCAGCCCGCTCACCAAGCAGGATTTCTCCGGCTGGCCTCCGGTCAAAAACTTCGATCTTACCCTCGACTTCGACGGCACCGATCCCCGGCTCCGGCCCGGCATGAGCGCCACGGTGCGCATCGCCGTGGATCACATTGCCGACACCATCATCGTTCCCGCCGACGCCGCCTTCATGAAGAACGGGCGCACGGTGGTGTACGCGTTGCGCGGCGGCGCATTCGAGGAGGTTGCGGTGGACGTGGATCGCCGCGGCAGCGGTGAGGTGGCAATCAGCCGAGGACTCGACGCCGGGGAGAAGATTGCGCTCAAGGACCCGACGCTGGTCCAGAAGCAGGTGAGCCGATGAAGCGCGCGCGCAGGCTGCGCTGGACCCTGCCGCTGGTGATCGTCGCGGGTGTGATCACCGCGCTGGTATTCAGCGTGCGCAGCATGGCGGGCCCGTCCACGATCATTCCCACCGCCCACGTACGCCGCGGCGACATGGAACTGGTGGTCCACTCCGACGGCGAGTTGCGCCCGGTGCGCGCCGCCAACCTGAGCGCGCCCTCGGTGGGCAGCGCGTTGCAGATCGTGAAGCTGGCGCCGGTGGGCACCATCGTCAAGCCCGGCGATGTGGTCATCGCCTTCGATCCCTCCGAGCAGCAGTTCAAGGTGGAGCAGGCGCGCTACGACCTGGAGGCCGCCGAGCAGGAGATCGCCAAGGCGAAGGCCGACGCCGCGGTCCAGGCGGCACAAGACAAGGTAGAACTGCTGAAGGCGAAGTACGCCGTGCGCCAGGCGGAACTCGACGTCAGCCGCAACGAACTGCTCAGCTCCATCGATGCGCAGAAGAATGTGCTGGCGCTGGATGAAGCCAAGCGTCACCTGGCGCAGTTGCAACAGGATGTCCAGTCGCGCGTCGCGGTGAATGCGGCCGCGCTGCAGGTGGCGCAGGAAAAACGCAATCACGCCCAGGTCAGCATGAAGCAGGCGCTGGATTACATCGACCGCATGCAGGTGAAGTCCACCATCGCGGGCATGGTCTCGATCAAGACCAACATCGACGCCGCCGGCGGAATGTTCTTCGAGAACATGGTTCTGCCCGCGTATCGCGAAGGCGATACCGTCAGCCCCGGCCGCACCGTCGCCGAGGTGCTGCAGGTCGACCAGATGGAAATCCAGGGCAAGATCAACGAAAGCGATCGCGGCAACGTGAATGCGGGCGAGACGGTGGACGTGGCCATCGACGCGCTGCCGTCGCTGAAGCTGAAGGCCAAGGTCAAGACGGTGGCGGGCCTGGTCTCGCGCGACTGGGTCGGCGACAACTCGCGCCGCTTCGACGCCACCTTCGCGCTGCAAAATCCCGACGCCAGCCTTCACCCCGGCGAGACCGCGCACGTGGTGGTGCACGGCAACGAACTGAAGAACGTCCTCTACGTCCCGCGCCAGGCAGTCTTCGACAAAAACGGCAAGCCGACGGTGTACCTGAAGGTCGGCGGGCACTTCGAGCAGCGCGAAATCAAGGTGACCAACGCCTCGGAGACGCAGATTGCCGTGGACGGTCTGGCCGAGGGCACGGAAGTGGCGCTGGTAAATCCGGAGACGCAGAGCGACAGCAAGCGCGCGGCGGCCGCGGCGCCGACTCTCGGAGGCGGCCGGTGAGCACGGCGGTGCGCAAGCCCGACCTGTCCCAGTTCGCGCCCGACTTGCGCATGGGACTGCAGAACCTGATGCTGCACAAGCTGCGCTCGCTGCTGACCATGCTGGGCATGATCTTTGGCGTGGCGGCGGTGGTAGCGATGCTCTCCATCGGCGCCGGCGCGCGGCAGCAGGTGATGGCCTTCATCGAACAACTGGGCGTGCGCAACCTGATCGTCGAAGCGCACGAGGCCAACAGCTGGGATGAACTGCAGAAGGTGCGCAAAACCTCTCCCGGGCTGACCTTCCAGGACTTCCGCGTGATTCGCAGCAGCGTGGGCGGGATCAGCGAATCCACGCCACGGCGCCGCTTTGTTCCCAGCAAGATGATCCCCAGGCCGCAGCACGATATGCCTGTGGTGTACGGGATCTCGCCCGCCTATCGCGAGATTGCCGGGCTGCACATCGCTGCCGGGCGCTTCTTCGATCGCGACGAGACCGATCACGCGGCGGCCGTCGCCGTGCTCGGCCAGGCGGCGCGCGCCAATCTTTTCGGCGACGACGACCCCATCGGCAAATTCGTCAAGGTCAACGAACAGTGGTTCCGCGTGGTCGGCCTCGCGGGACCGCAGCTCAGCGCCCAGTCGCCAGTCGAGGGCATGCCCTCGCAGGACCTGAACAATGTCATCTACGTGCCGCTGAACGCCGCCATCGGCCGCCTGGAAGACAACCGCAGCGACCTGCGCGACGAGATTGACGGCATCTACGTTCAACTCGCCTCCGCCGCCGACACGGTCAGCGCCGCCGAGATCGTGCGCGGCGTGTTGAACGCCTCGCACCGCGGCGCCAACGACTTCAGCATCGTGGTCCCCGCCGAACTGCTGGCGCAGCAGCAGCGCACGCAGCGCATCTTCGACATGGTGATGGTCGCGATCGCCTCGATTTCGCTGCTGGTCGGCGGCATTGGAATCATGAACATCATGCTGGCCAGCATCCTGGAGCGGACGCGCGAAATCGGCCTGCGCCGCGCCATCGGCGCCAAACAGCGCGACATCATCCGCCAGTTCCTGGTGGAGGCGGTGCTGATCTCGTTTTCCGGCGGCGTCATCGGCATCGTCTTCGGCTTCGGCATCTCGCGCCTGATCGCCTGGCTGGCGGGCTGGTCCACCATCATGACCTTCAGCGCCATCGCGCTGGCGTTCGCGTTCTCCGTTTCCGTGGGGCTGATTTTCGGAATCTATCCCGCGCGCAAGGCCGCCCTCCTCGATCCGGTGGAGGCCATTCGCTATGAGTGACAAAGGAGTGTTCAACGGGCGCACGGCTTTGTCCATGCCGCTGAGACGGAAGAATGTCAACGGTACGGCATGGCTTCAGCCATGCCACTGAGCAAGAGTGTTCCACGGGAGGGCATGGCTTCAGCCATGCCGTATGCGCGACCCGGAACACCGCGGCTTAGCCGCTGAGGTACCTATTTCATGATTCGCCGAGCCATCATCGCTCTTTCGCTGTGTGTTTCCGCCGCCGCGCAAACCTTCCCCTCGCCGCGCTATTTCCGGCACTTCTTCGTCAAACCCGCGCAGCAGCGGCAGTTGGTCGGTCCCGGCGGCCTGGAGCAGTACGTCACCGACGGCAAGCTGCGCCTCTCGCTGTCCGACGCGGTTCGCCTGACGCTCGAGAACAACACCGACGTGCGCATCAACGAGCTGCAGACCGAGACCGCCCGCTTCTCGCTGCAGAAGGCGTTTGGGCCGTTCGATCCGATTCTCACTTCGAACTTCCAGCCGACACGCTCGGTCTCGCCGGCCAATAGCACGCTGCAGGGGGCCTCCACACCCAGCAATCTCACCCAGCAGTGGACCTCCAGCTACTCGCAGCTGTTCGCGTCCGGCACGCTGTACCAGGTGTCGCTCAGCGCCAACCGCAACGCCAGCAACAGCAGTTTCGCCATCTTCAATCCCAGCATCAGCTCCAGCCTCAGCGTCTCGCTGACTCAGCCGCTGCTGCGCAATCGCGGGCTTTTCCCCAACCGCGCGCCGATCCTGATCGCGCAACGCAACCTCAAACAGTCGCGCGCGGATTTCGCGGGCCGGGTGAACGATTCGCTGCTGTCGGCGGTGAACCAGTATTGGGACGTGGTGCAGGCGCGCGAGAGCCTGATCGTGCTGCGCCAGTCGCAGACCCTGGCCGAAGCCAGCTACAACCACGACAAGCGCGCGCTGGAACTGGGCGCCATCTCGCCCCTCGACATCTACCGCTCCGAGGCCCAGGTGGCGCAGCGCAAGCTGCAGGTGATCCAGGCGGAGTACCAGCTCAAGCAGTCGGAGGACGCATTCCGCCGCACCATCGGCGCCGACCTCGATCCCAAGATCGCTGTTCTCGACCTCGACCTCACCGAGCCCTCCGACATGAGCGGCGAAGGCGTGAGCACGACCATCGAAGACGCGTTGGCGCAGGCCATGAAGGACCGGCCGGAATTCGAGTCCTTGCAGCAACAGCTCGCCAACGATGAGACCAACATTAAGCTGGCGGACAACGGCCTCAAACCCGACCTGAATTTGTCCACCTTCTACAGCATGAACGGGCAGGGTGGGAACCTGATCGACAGCTCCACCGGCGTGCCGATTGTGGTTTCCCGCGGCGGGCTGGGCGATTCGTTCGACCAGCTTACCAGCCGCGACTTTCCCACCTACGGCGCCACCCTGCAGTTTCGCCTGCCGTTGCGCAACCGCTCCGCCGAAGCCGATCTTGGCACTTCGCTGGTGGCGCAGAAGCGCGACCTCTACCGCCTGCGGCAGCAGCAGCAGGCGATCTCGCTGGAAGTCAAGAACGCGGTGCATCAGCTCGAGCAGGCGAAGCTTTCGGTCGCCGCCGCCCGCATTTCGCGCGACCTGGCACAGAAGACGTTGCAGGCCGAGCAGCGCAAGTACGAACTGGGCACGGAGACCATCTTCTTCGTCCTTGACGCGCAGAACCAGCTCGCCCAAGCGGAGCAGAACCTGGTGCAGGCGCAGATCTCGTACCAGCGCGCCGTCACCGCGCTCGACCACGCCACCGGCGCGCTGATCGCGAAGAACAACGTCCAGATCACCAACCCGTAGGCAGCCGCCGAAATCACGTAGCCGCAGGCGCCCGCATTTACCGAAATCACGTAGCCGCAGGCGCCCTCGCCTGCGGAACCGCCGCGCCTGAGGGGCCGCGGAAGACCCAGCCATCGCTCACTAGGAAATTCAGCAGCCAGCAGGCGGTGATGCTTGCCAGGTTCGCGGGCAGAATCGGAACATGCCCCACCTCCACCAACAGCCGCATGCAAAGCAGATTTCCGCCCACCGAGATCACTCCCGCGGACAGGTGGAACCGCGCCAGCGCCGCGGCAACCTTGCGCATGCCACGGATCCCGCGGTCCGGCCAGGTGTAGCGCTGGTGCCAGATGAAGTTGTGCAGCACGGCAGACTCCACCGCCACGCCGGTGGCCAGCAGATAGTCGAGGCCGGCGGCCCGCGTCAGTAGCCACAGCATCGCCAACTGCACCGCGATACCGATCGCGCCGACCACGCTGAAGCGGAAGCAGCGCCATCCGTTCACGGCAGCGGCTCCTCGCGATAAAGCTGCCGGGTGTGCGCCACCGTCGAAATCACGGCCATCCCCAGCATTGCGGCGGACGCGATCACTCCGCCCACATCAAACAGCAGGAACTGCCGCCCGAAGAGGTGCGCGTAGGGGCTTCGCAGTAACGCAAAGTTGCCGATGATGAGGAGTATCCGGATCTCCGTCGGCCCCAGAAGGCCATGCGACAGGCGAAAGGTCCCCATGGTGTAGGTGGACAGGTACGTCTCGACCGAGAGCACCAGGAACGCGATCAGCATGGCCAGCGCGATCTGCCAATGCAGGTAGCCGGAGATCGCCAGTCCGCACGTGAGAAAGCCGGCGCCGAAGGTGTCGATCATGTGGTCCACGTAGAAGCCGTAGCGCGGCCGCAGGTGATTGCGATGCCGCGCCAGCGTGCCGTCCAGGCTGTCCCCCAGCCAGTTCAGCGCGATGAAGAAGCTGGCGGCCAGCAGCGCGTGGCGGGTCTTGCCGGCAAATGCATAAGAAACTCCCGCCGCGAATTGGGCCGCGAAGCCGAGCAGCGTCAGGTGGTCGGCGGTCATCCACGCCGGCGCGCGCCGTGCCATCGCCAGCAGGAGTTTGCGCTCGACGTTTGCGGTCACCGCCTGCTGCAGGCGCGGCGCGTTGCGGAAGGTTGGAAGGCTTACGTTAGTCGTCGTGGTCATGTTCGCTCCTTGCGATGTGCGATGAATTCTCCAGGACTGTCTTGCGGGTCGCTTGAAGGGTGAACTGGAGCGACTCGCGCGGGATGCTCTGCACGAAGGGTTTCACCAGCCAGCCCAGGCCGGCGGGAATGTCGCGGGTGAGGGAAATGGCCTCGCACTGGATGAACACGCCGTCGGGCGCCTGCGCGAAGCGCCAGTAACTGTTCAGGCGCCACAGAAATCCATGTTGGTCGGCGGGCGGCTGCGGATGCTCGTCCGTCGCGCCGGGATTGGCGATCTCGTCCACCCGCGTGCTGCGCGATTCGCTGAACCAGTGGCCGCCATCGAGGCGGCCGTAATGCACCTGGTACTCGGTATCGAGCATGACGACGATGACTTTGTGTTCGCGCAGGCGCATCGCCAGGCGGAAGTCGTCGCCGCTGTGCGCCAGCAGCCTCGAGGACTGCACGCGCGGGCTGTAGTAGCGCGACAGGTGGTCGTAATCCTGCACCAGCGCCAGCGTCTGCTGGACGGTCGCCCCGGGAATGAAAGCTATGCCGATCCAGTCGTGCACCAGACCGTGCGGCAGCTCGGCCCCGCCGGAGGACTGGATGAGCACCTCGCCGGAGCGCAGCCGGCGCTCCGCTTCGGCGCGCTTCGCTTCAGGCAGCCGATCGATGAATAAGAAGGAAGCGGGCGAGGCCTGCTCCTGCTGGATGCGCCGCTCGGCTCGCTGTACGTAGCGGTCGAACGCCTGGCTCGTCTCCGGCCGAAGCTGGGCGAAGGACGAGGCGGACGCCGCCAGCAGCAGGATCGCGATGGGCACTGCGTCTCTCATACGCGCCAAGGATGCCACCGGCGGCGCGCACGGCAATGCACCGGGGCTCAAATGCATCTCATCTCGCAAATCAGTGCGGATCAGTGACATACAGGCACAGCTCAACCGCGGGGATGACCTCGCGGCGGTGCTACACTCAGGCGTTCCGATGCCCAGCGGGCCACCAACCATCTACCGCTTCGGAGTTTTCGAAGCCGACGCGCGCGCCGGCGAGTTGCACAAGGCCGGCCGCCGCGTCCGCCTGCAGGAGCAGCCCTTCCAGGTTCTGCTCGCCCTGCTGGACCGCGCGGGCGAGGTCGTTACCCGGGAAGACTTGCGGCAGCGCCTCTGGCCGGCGGACACCTTCGTCGATTTCGATCACGGACTGAACACGGCTATTAATAAGGTGCGCGATGCGCTGGGCGATGGCGCCGCCAGCCCGGTGTTCCTGGAGACCGTCCCCAAGCGCGGCTATCGCTTCATC